>JABXIP010000318.1 GCA_013373005.1 Cytophagia bacterium
GCCTACTTAATCTCGACTTTCAAAAAAGTGAGCATAGCTAAAAGCTGAACAGAAAGTAAAAGAAGATCACCACCCACACAGCATCAACGAAATGCCAGCAATTAGAAAGTAATTTAAACTTTACTTTTTGATAGGGGTTGGTGGAATACATTAAGTGCTTTACAACATCTTTAGATATGCTATGAGCCTCTAATAGCAGATAAAGCAAAAAAATCATCATTCCTGCCATGTGGATAACATGCAGTCCGGAAATCACATATAAATAGGCTCCCGAGCGCTCACCGGTAAAGAGTATGTTATGCGATTGTAATTCCTTCCAGCCGGTAACCTGAAAACATGCGAATACCAAACCCAGCAAAAAAGTAATACCTAACCACTTCTTCAACTGCTCAACATTATCAGCTGCATAAGCAGGGAGCACTTTAGTGATGGAATAACTGGAAAGCAGCAAAATGAAAGTACTAATGATAAAAGACTTGGGGAATTCAAACTTGAGGAAATCGGTCTGAAGTGGTTTTGATATGGTAAAAGCAATAATGGTGAATAGGAAAATTACAGCACTACCTATCATAGAAACATAGACCAACACCTCATGCGGGTGCATTTGCTCCATTTTCTTAAAAGCTTCTTTTCGCAGACTTAGTCTTTCCTTTTGCTTTTTCATTGCGTCTTTAACACCTAAATAAACGAAGAGGTTAAGCTTCGGAACAATTAATTTACTTCAGTGGTTTTTACCATCTCGCTCTCCTAACTGATAATTCATACATTTGCAAGCCATTTACAGAGTAGCTTTTGAAGGTCAAAGATTTCATAAAGATTTACAGAGAAGACGCAGTAGTTCAAACTATTGCTGAAAAGATTAAACCCAATGAAACTTCACATATTCGGTTGAAGGGATTGGTAGGTAGTCTCGATGCTGTAATTGCAGCTTCTGTCTATCAGCTTAATAAGCAAACCTGCATTTTTGTGATGCACGACAAAGAGGAGGCTGCTTATTTCCATAATGATCTTCAAAATCTATTGGGTGATAAGGAAGTACTTCTTTTCCCAACTTCCTACAAAAGACCTTATCAGTTCGATGAAACGGAGAATGCCAACATTCTGCAGCGAGCTGAAATCCTGAACAGAATCAACCATAAAGCTTCTACCGGTGAACTGATTGTCACTTATCCTGAAGCTTTAACGGAGAAAGTAATCAACAAGAAATCGCTGAATAAGAATACTTTTTCTGCCAAAGTGGGTGAGAACCTGGATGTCGCTTTTCTTACAGAGCTGCTCCAAACCTACGACTTCGAACCTACAGACTTTGTTTATGAAGCAGGCCAGTTCTCCGTTCGTGGGGGAATTGTAGATGTTTACTCATACGCTCATGACCTTCCGTACCGAATAGAGCTTTTCGGAAATGAAATAGAGAGCATTCGAACTTTCGATCCGGTTTCTCAACTGAGTGAGGAAAGTATCAAGGAGATCAATATTATCCCGAATGTGCAAACCAGATTGCTGGAAGAAACCAGACAGTCGTTTCTGAGCTTTATTCCAAACAATTCTAAAATTTGGTTTAAAGACTATCAACAAACCTTAGATACTATTCAAAAGTACTTTGAAAAGGCCAGTGCCAATTTTGACGAGGTGCTTTCAGTAACAGACACGCAAGTGGTGCTTAGCCCTTCGGAGCTGTTTGAGCAAATAAATACTTTCGAAACAGAGCTTGAGGGTTTTCAGCAGATTGAATTTGGAAACCGATTCTACCTCAATACTGATTTTGAATTACGATTTGATGCCGAACCTCAAACCTCCTTCAATAAGAACTTTGATCTGATTGTGGAGAATCTTGGCCAGTGGCAGATGAAAAACTCCACACTGGTAATTGCTGCAGAATCGTTGGCGCAGTTCAACAGATTGGAGACCATTTTCAAAGAACTTGACCCAACACTGGAAGTTCAAGCTATCAACATTGGGCTCAGAAGTGGTTTTATAGATAGAAACAGAGAGGTGCTTTGCTACACAGATCATCAGCTGTTCGATAGATTCCATAAGTACAAAACCAAAACCAAGCATTCGAAATCCAAAGCGCTCACACTTAAGGAACTTCGTTCTCTACAACCGGGTGATTATGTAACGCACATAGACCACGGCATCGCTCGCTTTGCCGGCATGGAGAAAGTAGATGTGAATGGTAAAAAGCAGGAATCGATACGCTTGGTTTATAGAGACGATGATTTGCTCTATGTGAGTGTTCACTCTATTCACAAAATCTCGAAGTACGCAGGTAAAGAAGGTGCTCCGCCTTCAATAAGCAAACTGGGTTCACCAGAATGGGAGAACAAAAAGAAGAAGGTTAAGGGCAAGGTTAAAGACATTGCCAAAGACCTAATTCAGCTTTATGCTAAGCGAAAAGACGTTCCTGGTTTTGCCTTTGCCGATGACGGATATCTTCAGGCCGAGTTGGAGTCTTCCTTCATTTATGAAGATACTCCCGATCAGGCCAAGGCAACGGATGATGTAAAAGCAGATATGCAGCTACCCCACCCTATGGACCGACTGGTTTGCGGAGATGTAGGCTTTGGAAAGACTGAAGTGGCCATTCGAGCAGCATTTAAAGCAGCAGTCAATGGAAAACAAGTGGCAGTACTTGTGCCAACAACTATTTTGGCCATGCAGCACTTCCGCACTTTCTCCGAACGACTTGCAGACTTCCCGATCAAGGTAGAATACATCAACCGCTTTAAGACAACGAAGCAGATTAAAGAGACACTTCAGCGCGTAAAAGAAGGAAAAACAGAAATTCTGGTGGGAACACACCGAATCGTGAATAAAGATGTTCAGTTCAAAGACCTGGGCCTTTTAGTCATAGATGAAGAGCAGAAGTTTGGGGTAAAAGTAAAAGACAGGCTGAAGGAACTTCGCGTGAATGTTGATGTACTCACTTTAACAGCCACTCCGATTCCTCGTACGTTGCATTTCTCACTTATGGGTGCCAGAGACCTGAGCGTAATTGCTACTCCTCCACCCAACAGGCAACCCGTTACCACAGAAATTCACACTTTCAACGATGAGTTAATTCGCGATGCTGTAAGCTTCGAGCTCAAGCGCGGTGGCCAGGTTTTCTTTGTTCACAACCGAATCAACGATATTGAACAAGTTGGAAACATCATACTCAGACTGGTTCCGGATGCCAGAATTGGTATCGCGCATGGTCAGATGGACGGATCGGTGCTCGAGAAACGCATGGTGAAATTTATAGAGGGAGAATATGATGTGCTCGTTTCTACCAACATTATTGAATCGGGCTTAGATATTCCGAATGCCAACACCATCATCATCAACCATGCGCATATGTTTGGTCTTTCTGACCTGCATCAAATGCGTGGTAGGGTTGGTCGCTCGAACAGAAAAGCTTTCTGTTATCTATTGACACCCCCGACCATTGGACTGACCAGCGATGCCAGAAAGAGACTTAGTGCTTTAGAAGAATTCTCAGATCTAGGTGATGGCTTCAAAGTGGCAATGCGAGATTTGGATATTCGCGGTGCCGGAAACCTGCTTGGTGCTGAACAAAGTGGATTTATTTCAGACCTCGGTTTTGAGATGTACCACAAAATTCTGGATGAAGCAGTTCAGGAATTGAAGGAAACTGAGTTCAAAGACCTGTTCACCAAAGATCTGGTAAAAGAAGCTGCTCAAATTGTTGCTCAGGACTGTACCATTGAAACGGACCTTGAGATTCTCATTCCTGACACTTATGTTTCTAATACCACCGAGCGTATAGGCCTATATGCCAAGCTGGATAACATTAAGAATGAAGAAAAGCTGGAGAAGTTTGTCAATAACCTAAAGGATAGGTTCGGCCCTTTGCCTGAATCTGTTCAAGAGTTGATTGAAACCGTTCGGCTGCGTTGGCTCGCTGAAAAACTGGGTTTTGAGAAGGTGGCTCTAAAAAACGATGTAATGAAGTGCTACTTCGTTCCTTCAGAAAAAGAAGCCTATTTTCAGTCAGAAACCTTCGGCAGAATTATTGGGTTCATTCAGCAGCAGCCAAAACGTTGCAAGATGAAGGAATATAAGACCCGATTAATTCTAACTGTAAATAACGTCACAGACGTGAAGCAGGGCATTGACTTTCTGGGCTCTATCTAGACTCATTGACTTCCAAAAAGCTTTTTGTTTCCTCTAAATAGGCATTGATACTGCCCATCACAAGGCCCAATTGAAACCGAAAGCCTTTTACTTTGGCAAGAAACTCCCGGCTCTCGGGCTTATCTGTGCTGCTAGATAAGCTTGCCATGGCATCGAATACATCTAAGGCTTTTTGTGAGTAAAAATCTTGAGTATTGTAAATCTCAGCAAGATCTAGGTTGATTTCAAAGTCGATATAAGTCATGGATTGGTTGTTAATAGCCACATCCAATGCTCCTCTCTTCAGAAAGGAATAGTCGAAGTTTAAACTAAAGTCCTCGTCAATTTTTCCGTTTTCGAAAGACTTGATCCACCGATCCATAAATGCCAAGTCCCGAACAATCTTGGCAGAATCTCCCAATAGATCTTCTCTATTGTCCTTGATTTCGGTAATGATGTTTTCCAGAGATTTCTGAGCCAATTTCTCATTCAGCACATCTTGTCTCCATTCGGTTAATGCCATAGCCAAAACAACAGCCACCACAATGGAAAGAAACTCAAAACTTGCCCTTCTGAAATTGACCTTTGAAGACATTAGAAACTCATTAAGTCTTTGAATTTAAGGGTCTGCCTTCTGGAAACATCTATCTCTTCACCACCTTTTAGGTAAATACGCAAGCTTCCACTAAACCAAGGCTCTATTCTTTCAATCCACTTCAGATTGATAATTTGCTGTCTATTGGCTCTAAAGAAGGTTTTATCATCCAGTCTAGACTCCAGATAGTTGAGTGTTCTGGTAATCATAGGTTTTGAGTCTCCAAAGTAAACGGTAGTATAGTTGCCGCTAACCTCAAAAAGCCTGATATCCGAAAGCTGTACAAACCAGCACTTCTCTCCATCCTTCACAAACACCTGATCGTTGATGGTGAGTTTATCGCTATTTCCTTCTTCCTCCTTTTCCTTTTTCTTCACTTTATCGAAGACTTTAGAAACGGCTCCGGCCAAACGCTGCTTTTCTACGGGCTTAACGAGATAATCAAGCGCATTGTATTCAAAAGCCTTAAGTGCATGCTCATCATAAGCGGTTGAGAATATGATTTCAGGAACACTTTCCAGTTCTTCCAATAAATCGAACCCACTTTTGCCGGGCATCTGAATATCTAAAAAGACCAAATCAGGCTTGAGCTCACCAATTTTTTCAATGGCTTCATCCACATTAGCGGCTTCACCAACAATGTTCACGTTATCGAACTCCTTCAGAAGTCTCTTCAACTCATTTCGCGCCAGGCGAGAATCATCTACAATCAGTGTTTTCATAGTCTATTTAATTGGAACTTTAACAGTAGCACAAACCATATTTTCATTCATATTTTCCACCGAAAGGGTGGCTCTTTCACCATAAAGCAGGCGAAGCCTTTCTTTAGAGTTATTGATACCAATTCCCCTTCTGCGCTCTCCGGTTGTGCCTTTTACTTTAAGCTGCCCCGTATTTTTCACATATATATTCACGAAATCATGGTTCAGCTTTGACTCCACAATAATTTCACCGCCATTGGGTAAATTATTAATGGAGTGCTTAATGGCATTTTCAACCAAGGTCTGGATAATCATTGGAGGAATCATAGTTTCTCCAGAGGCCTTATCAATGTTGAATTTATACTGTAGCCTTTCTTCCAGTTGAATGGCTTCCAGATTCAGATAATCTTCTACCACCTCTAACTCCTTAGCCAAAGATACTTTCTCATACTGATCGAACTGAATGGAGAACCTCAGCAAGTCTGATAAATGGGTAATGGAGTCTCTGGCTCTTTCGGTGTCTTCTGCAACCAAAGACCTGATGTTATTTAAGCTGTTGAATATAAAGTGCGGATTAATTTGTGCCTTTAGGGCATTCAATTCTGCATCTTTAACTGAAGCTGAAAGCTTCCATTTTTCAATTTCAAATTCTCTGGTTTTCTGAAGGTATTGGTAAGCGAAATACAGAGAAGACCAGCTGATGAAGTAAATAGCAAAGCTGATTAAATAGCTGAATAGGTATATCAACAGCTTGCTGCCTGAATAATTCTGGATAGTGGCCTCCCTAATTTTTGCCATTGTAGCCTCATCCACTCCTTCAATAACAGGAAGACCCAAAAAACCATCTAGCGCTGAAGGGTCTGAATGAAACAAAATCACAAACATTCCGGCCAAGGCAGATAGTGAAAGCACGGTCATTACCAAGCCTTGAACAATGCTAGCAATCAAAACTCGTGGTACAAGCTTTGGAACCTTTAAATCTTTCCAGTTCTTCCTTTTTACATAACCTCTGTAAACATGGCTTATAAGAACACCCAGCAGTACCGAAATAGAATTAGCCCCAAATGCAGGGAAAAAAGGCAATATCACCACCATGGCCAAGAAGCTGGTGAGCATTAGTCCTGCCCAACCGCCAAACTGCAATAGCCAATAGAGTGTAGTTTTATTCATAATTCAAAGAAAGCCGATAAAGGACAACCTTATTTAAATATTGACTGAGTGGTTTTATGTAATGATCAGCTGATTTTTACCCTGTTCGAGTTTCAATAACCAAGTTAAAAAATCGTTAACAAGAGCCGAACTAAATCAACTTCAATACTTTAAGTCATAAAACTGACTAATTTTAAAAATAATTTATGTGAAACTGGCGTTGTGGTGGTGAATCTGAATGTCGGATTGTGATAGATTTGTACATAAGCTTATATTAGCAAGTTCAAGTTTCACCTGGACATAGGAAATTTTACGATGATGAAAATACGTGTGGGTCAATTAAAATCGGGTCTCTTAGGAATGGCTGTGCTATTCTCTGCGACTTCCTGCTCAATATTCGGAGGCAAAGACAACATCAGTTCAACAACTGGTGCCAGATACGCCACAGAAAAAAGCCTCTTGGGTTATCAACCTTATGACGATCAAGAATTGCCAAACCCTCCCGGAATGGTATTCGTGCAGGGCGGTAGAACCATTTTAGGTTCATTTGAACAGGATTTGTATGGTTCTAGAGATAATATCGAAAGAACAGTAACTGTGAATTCCTTCTTTATGGATGAAACGGAGGTTACTAACAGAGACTGGAAAGAGTACGTTTACTATCAGTACAACCCTCAGGATATAGCTTTACCTAAAACCACCGATATTTTAGATCCGGATGATGAGGCCAATCAATTGCTAAGCAGTCCTCCTGCAGATTGGATTCCAGACTATTCAGGACCTACTCATAGCAAAACGAACCCTCAGAATTACACAGATATTGTGCCTAATGATGCGGTTTGGGCTAGCGACTTCTCTTTCAATGATGTTTATGCTGAAAATTACTACAGCAACCCCGGCTTCAATACTTATCCTGTTGTAGGTGTTTCTTGGAGACAAGTGGCAGACTATTGTAAGTGGAGAACTGACTTCGTGAACCTAAGGTTGATTTTCGATATGGACTATGATGAACTTCCGATCGAATTCGTTGAGGAGTTTATTATTACTGATGAAACTACAGGTGAATATCAACTAGCTATTGGCGGACAGCCATTAGGTGATGTAAATGGAGGTCTAGGTCAGCAAATTGAAATCGCTGATTTTGATGAATTCCAGCAAGAAGTTGTCGAGTACATCAACATACCAGAGAACAGAAGAAAGTTTATTGAAAGAGGTATTTACCTACCAGACTTTAGACTTCCAAACGAAGCAGAATGGGAATATGCTGCTAAAGCTACTGTTGGTACTGTATACCTTGATGAAAACGAAGAGTATGGAAGAATCTACCCATGGGATGGACGTGGTGTGAGAAACCCATATGGCAAGAAGAGAGGTGAATTGCTCGCCAACTTCAAAAGAGGTAGAGGTGACTATGCGGGTATTGCAGGTAACATCAACAACGATGCTGCTGTAATTCCAGAGGCCGTAGGAAGCAGAGATCCAAACGATTTTAACCTGTATAACATGGCAGGTAATGTGAGTGAGTGGGTTTTCGATACCTACAGACCTCTTTCTTTCGGTGACTTTGATGACTTGAACCCCGTAAGAAAAGACGGCACTGGCGATTCTGAAACCGACTATGGTTGGGAAACACTAGATACTAAAGATAGTATTGCTGCTAACCAAAGCTTGGAATACAGATCTTTGGTAAATGATAGAGCGAGAGTTTACAAAGGTGGTTCTTGGAAAGACGTTGCTTACTGGATGGCGCCAGGTACTAGAAGATACATGGACCTTGACCGCTCTACCAATACCATCGGATTCCGTTGTGCTATGATTTCTATCGGAACTCAGCAACTAGATCAGTCTAATGGCTTCTTAGGCATTGGCGGTAAAGAGTAAAGAAATATAAATTCAGATATAATGAAAAGGTGGCTTCGGTCACCTTTTTTATTTGACACCTGCCATTGCAGCTATGCTTACTGACTTTGCCTTGGCATTGATAAGAGGTTCTGCACAAGCAATTACTGTTGAACCAGTAGTCAGCACATCATCTACCAAAAGAACTCTGGCACCTTTCAATGTTGAAGCATCTGCTGCCTCGAATATTCCATCTACATTCTGGATTCTTCTTACTTTAGATTTTCGCGTTTGCGATTCAATGTTCGTATTTCTAATAAGTCCTTCTTCAAACTGAGGCACACCTAAAACTTCCGAAAGACCCCAACCGAATGCAGCCGCTTGGTTATAACCTCTTTTTTTCAGCTTATCCGGATGAAGAGGAACTGGAATGATCAGGTCAAAAGAATCGGCAAAACCACTAAGTAATAAATCATAACCAAACCACTTCCCGATCATAGCGCCTATTTCCTGATTATCATTGTACTTGAGGTCGTGCAAAATGTGCTGCATGATGCCATTCTTAATGAAGTAAGTATAAACCAAAACATGTTCTACGGGAACCACTCCTTCAAACTTCTGCTTAAATATGTGATCATCGAGCTGATATGTATTCGTCTTAGGTAAATTGTAATGACACTTAGGACATATATATTTGCTTCCCTTTGGAAGAGGCTGCTTACAGCCCAAACAAAGGTTGGGATAGATTAATGAGAGAAAGTCTGTGAAATAACTGCGCAGGTTCATTTCACACAATTTAATGAAATTATAAATGAGTATAGTTCAAGAGTTTGATGATTACAGAGCCAGGATGAACGAGAAAATCATGGCTGCTGATAATAAAGTAATTAAGCGCTTCTTCAACCTGGATACCAACGCTTATGCAGAAGGTGCATTAGATGTTAAAACCAAGGAAATAGTGGGTCTGGCTTGTTCAATGGTTTTAAGGTGTGACGATTGTGTAAAATACCATCTGGGAAAATGCCATGAGCTTAATTTAACAGATGCAGAAATTTATGAAGCCTTCTCAATTGCCAACTTAATTGGTGGTTCAATAGTAATTCCACACCTCCGAAGAGCTGTAGAATTCTGGGAGGCATTGAAAGAAGAGAATGTATAAGAAGGACCTGGAACTTCATGTGCGCTGGGCGAAGCTGATGACTTCACTCAAGGATGTCATTGGCAAAAGGCCAAAAGACTTGAATGGAACTCTTTTTCTAATTGGAGTTCAGGAGCTGGGTAAAGGCCCGCAGAACTTCAGCAAGGAGGAAAAGCAAGACCTGATGCACATTGCTATTTGTAAGGTTTTAAGTTACTCCGACTATTATGAGCTTGAAAGTGTAGATCAGGATGGCTGGCCACATTGGAAGCCTATTAAAAAGCTACCCAAGTTCGACCTATTGGACCAGGAAAAGCTTTTGAAAATGCACGTACTTGAATATTTTGAAAAGGAATTTGAACTGAAAATAGAAGCATGAAAATTATCTCCTACAACGTAAATGGTATTCGCGCAGCTTTAAATAAGGGCTTTAAAGAATGGTTAGAGGCGGAAAATCCTGACATCCTCTGCCTACAAGAGCTTAAAGCTTTACCCGAACAGGTTGATAATTTTTATGAAGACTTAGGTTACCAAATGTACTGGGAAACTGCTGAGAAAAAAGGCTATTCTGGAGTAGCTATTCTTACTAAACCTGAGCCAATCCACGTGGAACATGGTTGCGGAAATGACCTTTATGATAGTGAGGGACGTGTACTAAGAGCAGATTACAAAGACTTTTCAGTAATGTCCGTCTACATGCCAAGCGGAACCAGCGGAGATATTAGACAAGACTTCAAATATGAGTGGTTAGACTTCTTTCAAAACTATGTAAATGAATTAAGGAAAGAAGTTCCTAACCTAATCATTAGCGGTGATTACAATATTGCTCACAAGGAAATAGACATTCATAACCCGGTTTCTAACAAAAACTCTTCGGGTTTCTTACCTGAAGAAAGAGATTGGCTGACCAAATACGTGGACTCTGGTTTCATTGATACTTTCAGAGAATTCAACACAGACCCTCATCATTATTCATGGTGGAGCTACCGAGCCAATGCTCGCGCCAACAACAAAGGCTGGCGTATCGACTACCATATGGCTACCGAACCACTCAAAGAAAGATTAAAGTCAGCATCCATTCTTCCCAATGCTTTTCACTCAGACCATTGCCCGATAGTACTGGAAATTGACTAAACAGAAAGTTTATTTACCTGTTTATCAATTGTTTTACAATCCTTTAGAAACTATTTGCGTAATTAATGTAGACTAAAGAAAGCAGGTTATGGGTTCTAATGAGTCGTTGATTAAACAACTAAAAGACTATAAGCGAAAGTTTTATAAGAATAAGGCTATTAAAGGAGCCATTATTTTGCTAGGAGCCTTGTTAGCAGCTTTCTTGTTAATCAACACCATTGAATTCTCTGCTCACCTTTCTAAACTCGGAAGGGGTATTCTCTTTTACACATTCTTGCTTTCACTTTCAGGTACGGCATACTGGCTCGTCATCAGGCATCTTATCATCATGAATAATGATGGCAGCCAAATGACGAATGAAGAGGCCGCCAAGCAAATAGGAAAACATTTTCCTGAGGTTTCTGACAAATTGCTCAATGTCATTCAACTGGAAAAGCTATCCGATCGGCAAAGCGAATTGCTTATCGCCAGCATTCAGCAGAAGAGTTTGAAGCTCCAAAAAGTGCCTTTCGTTAACGCAATCGACATTAAGGCCAATCGAAAATACTTTAAGTACTCATATATTCCGGCCATTGTCATTGTATTACTTTTCATTTTCGTTCCTCAATTCATTACGGAGAGTTCTACCCGCATTATTAAATACAATAATGATTTTCAGCCCGAAGCACCTTTCAGTTTCTTGATTGATGAAGCAGCTCTTGATGGTTTCAAAGACGAGCCATTCACTATTTCAGTAGAAACCGAAGGAAGGGCCATTCCAGAAGACGTATTTATATGGCTTAATGAAAGAAAAATTAAGGCCACTGAAGTGGCTTCAGGTCAATTTGAGTATCAAATAGCCCGACTGAAAGAGAAGACTAGTTTTAAAATTGAGGCAGAAGGTATTGTTTCTTCAACATATACCATAAACACCTTGCTAAGGCCAAGCCTTTCTTTATTCAACATTGATTTAAACTACCCTGATTATACCAGAATTGAAGATGAATCTGTAAAAAACTCCGGTAACTTAACTATTCCGGAGGGTACAGAAGCCACTTGGAACATTAATGCTGCCAACACTGATGATGTTACTTTCTTTTTTCAAAGTTCAAACGAGAAACTCGAGAGTGAAGAATCAGGCAGAGACAAGTTCAGCCTTTCGCAAGTTTTGAAAAAAGGAGGCGCATATTCAATCAACCTAAAAAATGAGAACAGCTCCAACAGAGATTCTCTCAAGTTTCAAATTGAAGTGATCAGGGATCGAACTCCTGAAATCATTCTCGATCAGTATCAAGACACGGTTCTCTACAAAAACATTGTATTGGGTGGAAAAATAGAAGATGACTACGGCTTCAGCTCACTCGCACTTCACTACAGTTATGATGGAGAAAATTATGATGAGGTCAGTATTCCATTCAATTCCGCCACTTTAGACCAGTCTTACTATTACATTTTCAAGCTAGATTCTAGCAAAGTAAAAGCCGGAGCAGAGCTTACCTATTACATGCAAGTATCTGATAATGATGGTGTTAATGGATATAAGACTGCAAAATCTGCTTCTTACAATTTCAAAATTCCCTCGTTAGAAGAACTTGAAGAAGATATTGAAAGATCTAGCCAGGCAGTAAAAGAGGAAATAGATGAAACCCTTAAGCAGGCAGAAGAACTAAGCAAGAAAATTCAGGAAGCTGATGAAAAGCTGAAAACTAAAAAGACAATGGACTGGCAAGATGAAAAGCTTATGCAGGAAATTCTTGATCAGAAAGAGAAGCTTGCAGAAAAGGTTGATCAGCTGAAAAAGGAAAATCAACGCAATAGCGAAAAGCTGGAGCAATTCAAGCCACAGAGTGAAGAGATTCAGCAAAAGATGGAGCAGCTGCAGGACATTATGGATAGTGTGTTAGACGAAGAGACCAAAAAACTATATGATGAGCTCCGTGAATTAATGGAAGAACAGTCTGATATAGAGGAATTTAGAGAAAAAATGGACCAGCTCAGAAATGAGTCTGGCAACCTAGAAGAAGACCTTGAAAGAACTTTAGAGCTATTTAAAAAGCTTCAGTTCGATATGGCGCTTGAAGAAAGCATTAAGAAGTTAGATGAGCAGATTGAAGACCAGGAAGAACTTCAGGAACAAACTGAAGCAGGAGAGAAGCCAAGTGAAGAATTAGCCGAAGAGCAAGCCAAGGAGAAGGAAGAAACTAAGGACCTGGAAGAACAACTGGACAAGTTGAACGAACTTAATCAAGACCGGAAAAACCCCGATCAACTACCTCAGGATGCCAAAGAGCAAATGGAGGAAATTCAGGAAGAACAGCAAAAGGCACAGGAGTCATTAGAGGAAGCGGCCAAACAAGAACAGCAAGACCCTAGCGAACCTTCTGAGCAAGTGCAGGGGGAGAAAGAGTCTGGAGAGCAATCAGAACCTAAAGGCCAACAGCAAAGGCAGAAGGCCTCAGAATCGCAGAAAAGGGCTGGTCAGAAAATGCAGCAGCTAAAACAAAGTCTAGAGTCTATGCAAACCAGCATGCAAATGGAGCAGCAAATGGAAAACATGGACAATTTGCGTGACCTTGTAGACAATTTGGTAACCCTTTCCTTTAACCAGGAAGAATTGATGGATCAGTTCAAAGAAATCCGCCAGAGCGATCCAAGAGTTGTAAAGCTTGGCCAAGAACAGTTGAAGCTTAAGGATGACTCTCAGATCATACAAGATAGCCTCGTTGCTCTTTCACAAAGAGTCTTTCAAATATCTTCTTTCGTTATGAAGGAGTTAGATGAAATGAACAGACAGATGGATGGCACAATTGAGTCACTGAAAGAGAAAAGAATCAATGAAGTAATTGGTAAACAGCAGTTTACGATGACAGCTATTAATAATTTGGCTCTATTGCTTGATGACGTTCTACAACAAATGCAACAGCAAATGGCATCGCAGATGAAGGGTTCCAAAGGCAATTCTCAGAACCAAAAGAACAACCCTCAAATGAATGGACTTTCAGAGCTTCAAAAGCAATTGAGTGAACAAATTAAGGAGCTCAAGCAAAGCGGCAAGAGTGGCCGAGAGCTGTCAGAAGAATTAGCTAGAATGGCTGCTCAACAAGAGAAATTGAGAAATACGTTAGAAAACTTTGAAACAGGCACGCAGGGAAATAAATTGGGTGAGAAAATTGATCAGCTTGTAGAGCAAATGGAGCAGAATGAGTGGGATCTTATTAATAAGAACATCACAGATGAAACCATTGAAAGACAGCAAGAGATTTTGACCAGATTGTTGGATGCTGAAAATTCAATGAAGGAAAGAGGGGAAGATGATCAGCGAGAAGCAAGAACAGCTGAGGACTTTGAGTTGTCTATACCTGAATCACTCAATGAATACCTGAAAGAAAAGCAAAAGGAAATTGAACTTTTAAAAACTATTCCTGCGAGGTTAAATCCATATTACAAGAAGGAAACCAATAAATACTTCAAGAAAATCAAAGAAAAGAACTGAGCTCACTGAATGAATAATATTAGTATTGAAATACCTTCTCTCACTGAAAACATCAGAATTGTTGAGAGTTTCATAGACAATGCAAAGGACAAGTATGAGCTAACAGACGATGTATATGGTAACATTATGATTGCCGTTATTGAATCTGTAAACAATGCTATTCTTCACGGCAATCAAACCGATAAGAAGAAGAATGTCCGGCTCAGTGCCCAATTACTTGAAGGTGAAATAACCTTCAGTATCTCAGATGAGGGCAATGGCTTT
Source organism: Cytophagia bacterium (assembly GCA_013373005.1). Taxonomy (GTDB): domain Bacteria; phylum Bacteroidota; class Bacteroidia; order Cytophagales; family Cyclobacteriaceae; genus Roseivirga. The sequence goes on from JABXIP010000318.1 coordinate 14,409, forward strand.
GATTTCAAGGATCTACCGGATCCGACTGCACCTGAAAATGTTAAGAAAGTTGGTGGCCGTGGTATCTTCTTAATGAAGAACCTTGCAGATGAAATCCAATTCAAGGATAATGGACGAACCGTTCAGCTTACATTCTATCTAGACTAATGCCAAGTCAGATTCATTTTTTCAATGAAGACGTTGAGCTTAAACTCAAACACAAGACAATTCTGCGCAATTGGATAGGCTCTATCATTGAGTCTGAAAATCAATCATTAGACGAAATCAATTATATATTCTGTTCAGACGACTATCTGTTAGAAATTAATAGACAATATCTCAATCATGACTACTACACAGATATCATCACCTTCGATAATAGGGAAGACTCAGAAGAACCTATTCAATCTGACATTTTCATCTCTGTTGACAGAATAAAAGATAACGCTCAATATCTTGGAATAGAATTTAGCCAGGAACTGTATCGAGTTCTCATTCATGGAGTTCTTCACCTTTTAGGCCATGCAGACAAAACAGAGCAGCAACAGGCCGACATGAGAAAAAGAGAGGAAGCTTCCTTATCTTTGCTCCACATTCCAACAAAGTAGTGTTCCACGTGAAACTTTAAGCTGACAATTTCACTTATTGTTCCACGTGGAACAGTTGGTTAAAGAATAAGTGTATGTATCCAAAGTACGATGTCATAGTAGTTGGTGCTGGTCATGCCGGATGTGAAGCTGCAAATGCCGCAGCCAGAATGGGTTCTAAAGTTCTGCTCATAACCATGAACATGAATACCATTGCACAAATGTCTTGCAATCCAGCCATGGGGGGAGTGGCTAAGGGTCAGATTGTGCGTGAAATTGATGCCCTTGGAGGTATGTCTGGAATTATATCGGACAAGTCCATGATTCAATTTCGCATGCTCAATAAGTCTAAAGGCCCAGCTATGTGGAGTCCAAGGACACAAAACGACCGTATGCGGTTTGCTGAAGAATGGAGACTAGCCCTTGAAAGAAATCCGAATGTAGATTTCTGGCAAGAAATGGTAACCGGTATCACTTATAAAGATGGTAAGGCCACCGGTGTAAAAACCGGAATGGGAATAGAATTCGAAGCCAAGGCTGTAATTCTAACATCAGGTACATTTCTAAATGGGGTAATTCATATTGGTGAAAAGCAGTTTGGGGGAGGAAGAACCGGAGAACACGCGGCCAAGGGAATTACTGAACAGCTGGTTCAATTAGGCTTTGAAGCAGGCAGAATGAAGACCGGAACACCTCCGAGAGTGGATGGACGTTCGCTTGACTATTCAAAAATGGAGGAACAGAAGGGCGATGAACAACCAGAGAAGTTTTCTTTCAGCAATGAAACCACTCCGTTAAAAGAGCAAAGAAGTTGCTTCATTACCTATACTAATCCTGAGGTTCATGAGACTTTAGAAAAAGGGTTTGACCGATCGCCAATGTTCAATGGAAGAATTCAGGGAATTGGTCCAAGATATTGTCCATCCATAGAAGACAAGATCAATCGATTTGCAGAGCGAAACAGACATCAAATCTTTGTTGAACCAGAAGGATGGGATACCGTAGAAATATACGTCAATGGTTTTTCAAC
>JABXIP010000128.1 GCA_013373005.1 Cytophagia bacterium
GCTCCACCTTGGCTATGCGCTGAAGGTTATCAACCACCTGCTGGTGTTTGTACTTCAGTTGAATGTCATAAGGAATATGCTGCCACTTACAGCCACCGCAAGTGCCGAAATGCTCGCAGAACGGTTCCACACGATCTTTTGAATAAGAATGGAATTTCACTGGTGTTCCCTCCATAAAGCTGGGCTTCTTGCGGGTAATAAGAACATCCACCACATCACCAGGAGCAACTTTTTCAATGAAAATTACCTGCTCATCCACACGAGCAATACATTTTCCCTCTGCAGCAATGCCTTCAACCAATACTTGTTCAAGTACCTTCTTTTTACCCCTGTATTTTGCCATATCGCAAAGGTAATTCTTTTGCTTGGTTCTTATTCAAACCAAAAAACATTGAAAAAACATAGAATGAAGGAGTAGGAGCTAATTGCTTGATAATCATTGAGTATTGGGGGAAAAGTGCAAAAAATAACAAGTTTCGACATGTTTTCTATTAAGGGGATAAGTCATCTTTAATTGTCAATTGATCGACTCTCCTTAAACTGTCTACTACTGAGTCAAGCTATCTACTACGCAGAAGCCCTGTCAGCTTAGGGCACCATTTACTTACTAAACAAAAACTTGTTATGAGGAAAATTCTATCATGCTTATGCGTGGTGGTAATGCTTTGCTATGCCTCAGCGTTATCGGCACAAGACAGAGTCATCTCAGGAAAGGTGACAGGCTCAGACGATGGATTACCGCTTCCGCAGGTATCCGTCTTTTTGAAAGGAACTAGCACAGGTATGCCTTCAGACCTTGAAGGTAATTATAGACTAACTGTACCATCGACTGGGGGTACTTTGGTATTTCGATATTTAGGATACATAACCCAAGAGGTTGAAATAGGTGATAAAACCATTATCAATGTGGTATTGGTGCCTGATGTTGAAAACATTGGAGAAGTGGTGGTTACCGGTTATGGCGAATTTTCTAAGAAGAAATTCTCCGGTTCGGCCTCACAGGTAACTTCTGAATCTATTGAAGATGTACCCATGGCCAACTTTGAACAAATTCTTCAAGGTCAGGCGTCAGGGTTACTGGTACAAAGTAGTAGTGGTCAGCCGGGTAGTGCAGCTGCCATAACCATTAGAGGAACAAACAGTATTAGCTCGGGAACAACCCCACTCTTTGTGGTAGATGGAGTTCCGGTTTCTGCTTCTCAGTTTGCCTCTATGAACCCCAATGATTTCGCTACAACCAACATTCTAAAAGATGCTTCGGCTACGGCCATGTATGGTTCCAGAGGAGCCAACGGGGTAATTGTAATTACCACTAAGAAGGGTAAGCCAGGTCAACCATCTTTTACTTACAGCTATCAGTATGGTTGGAATCAGCAACTCACAAGAGACGATTTCCTTCCGGTAATGAACGGCCGTCAGAAAGTAGACTTTGAGCTGTTAACAGGAGGAAGCGGCTTGTCGGGAATGTCTGCTCAAGAGCTGGATGTGCTTAGAAATATCGATACCGATTGGGTACAGGAGATATTCAGAGTGGGTACGCTGCAATCGCATGAAGTAACAGCCTCTGGTGGAAACGAGAATACTACTTTCTATATCTCAGGAAACTACTTTTCACAGGAAGGTCATGTGATTAACACGGGACTCGACAGGTATACGCTTAGAGCGAATGTTAAAAACCAGTCGGGAAATTTCAACTTCGGCACAAACTTCTCTTTAGGATATACTGAGCAGCAGACAACTCTGGAAGGCAATGCTTTCATTGGTTCTCCACTCAATGCCATCTACTGGGCCAACCCTTACGAAACGCCATATGATGCCAATGGAGATTACTCGGCCATTATGACTGGTCAGCCGAATGCTGTTCATGAGCTGATGGAAAACCCAAGAACTAATAATTCTGCAAGGGTTGTAGCGAATGTAAATATGGGTTATGATTTCCCATTTATGCCGGGTCTTTCTGCCCGAACCAATTGGGGTGTTGACTGGAGAGATGCAGAGGCCAGAACTTTTACAGATCCTTCTACCTATTCAGGTCAACAAAGCACCGGTAACCAAGGAGCTTTGGCCAGAGGTAATAGCAGAACCGCATCGTTTGTGGGAACCACCTCTCTTAACTATGAGAGAAAATTCCGCAACGACCACGAATTGAATGTTGGCCTCTATCAGGAGATTAACTATACTGACTTCAGCTCATTTAATTTCACTGGTTTTGGAATTGTAGGAAGGCTGGAAAACGAGAATTCAATTACGGCCGGAACGAACTCTAATGGATTTATTCCAACTGTTGGAGGTAATGGAGTGCAAAGCTCACTGGCGTCATTCTTCGCACTGGCCGATTATGGCTTCGCAGAGAAGTATTTCCTTAGTGCTTCCGTTAGAAGAGATGGATCTTCGCGCTTTGGAGATAATAACAAATTCGCCACCTTTTACTCGGTAGGTGGTGCATGGATTGTTTCTGATGAAGACTTCCTGTCGGGAAATGGCACAATTGATAATCTGAAGTTAAGGGCTTCCTTCGGTACGGCCGGAAACCAAAACATTGGTGACTTTGGCTACATCGCTTTGGTGAACACTTTCACCGGAAACCCATATGACGGTTTGCCTGGCAAAACATTGGCCAATGTGCCGAACCCTGATTTGAAATGGGAGTCTAAGCAATCGTTCAATGTGGGTATAGATGTTGACTTGCTTGCCGGAAGAATAAGCGGTAGCGTAGACTACTTTGTAGATGACACCAAAGACCTGTTGATGAATGCTCAGCTTTCAAGAACAACGGGTTTCCAATCACAACTTCAGAATGTAGGTCAGATTAGAAATTCGGGTGTAGAGCTTTCCCTAAAAACCACCAATATTCAATCAGGAGATTTTACCTGGGAAACCAGCGCTAATATTTCATACATCAAAAATGAAGTAGTGAAGCTTGCCGATGGTCAAGATATCATTGGTGGAACAAGCATTATCAGAGAAGGTGAGCCAATCAATAGCACTTATGTAGTGCCTTATGTAGGGGTTAATCCGGCCAATGGAGATGCCCTATATCTCGACATCGATGGTAACATCACCAATCAATATGATCCGGATGATAGGAGAGTAGGCAAGCCAAGACAGGCTCCTTACTTCGGTGGATTTACGAACACCTTCCGTTACAAAGGCTTCACCCTAACGGCCTTCTTTAACTGGGTTTATGGTAATGAGGTCTATAACAACGAAAGAACCAACATTGAAAACCCTACCTATTTTGTGGATGGCATGGCTGCATCACTGCTGAATGCCTGGCAAACACCGGGTCAGGTGACTGATGTACCAAGAATTCAGACCATCAACGGGTTGACCACTAGTCCATTCCAATCGGCTACAACTCGCTATATCGAAGATGGGTCCTACCTGAGATTACGAAACGTGACTTTCAGCTACGCTTTCCCTGCAGATATGGTGAGAAGCTGGAGCCTGAAGAGTGTGCGTCTGTTTGTGCAAGGTCAAAACCTAATGACCTGGACCAAGTTTACCGGAACCGATCCTGAAACTGCCAATGGAGCATTTGTAGGAGCAGTATACCCGGCACTGAGGACATATACAGTGGGGATAAATGTTGGATTTTAAAAGAATGAGGACAATGAAAAAGCATATATTATTCATAGCGTCAATGTTGTTGATATCAACAGCTTGCCAGGATTTTGTAGACATTGAGCCGGATTATCAGGAAGAGATTTCCAACGGTTTGGTGGACATTGAAGATTACGAAGGAGCCACAATCGGTATTGTCTCTGCCATGAGAGCAGGAGCCTATTATGGTTCTACTTACGGCTCACTGATGGAGATGATGGGTGAAGACTTATTTGAAACCCCGGAATCTTTGGGTAATAGCCGCGCCATGACGGACTGGATTTACACTTCAGCCACGGGAACTGTTTCCAATTCATGGCTTCAGATTTATCAAGTGATTTTAAGAGCCAATACGGTTATTGTAGGAATAGATGATATTGAGGAAGACGTAGCTGGCAGAAAGAACAGATTGAAAGCTCAGGCCCTGGCTTTAAGGGCTTTCGCTCATTTCGATTTGCTTAGGGCCTATGGTCAGTCTTATGACAGAAACTCAACTGAGTTGGGTGTGCCGATTAAGACAGACATTGAAATCAGCTTGCCTGAAAGGGCTACCGTTGCAGAGGTTTACGATCAGGTTTATGCTGATATCAATGAGGCTATGACTTTGTTCGATAATATGGATGTGGACGATACGGATATTGCTAAAACCTTCTTCAGCAAACTGGCTACTCAGGCATTAGCTGCCAGAGTTTCGCTTTACGCAGGGCTCGATGCTGAAGCAGTGAGCTATGCTACGAGCGTAATTGATGACTCAAGAACTGGTTTGGTGTCTAACAACAATTATCCGTTGCTATGGGCTCAACCAAAAGCCGATGGAACCACTTTGGCTTCAGAAGTCATCTTCGAAATAGCCTTCACTTTTGGTCAGGATACAAGAATTGGCTCTCCGGTTTATTTTGTGCCGAACAACCGGGTGGCCTTCAGACCTTCTTCCATTTGGTTAGATCTATTTGGAGCTACACCGGCTGATGATGCCAGATATAACTCTTATGTAAGGGCAGACTCAAGAAGAGGTGGGGCCATTATTCCAAGTAAGTATGAGGCAAATGATGGGTTCTTAAGCTTCAAAGCGCTTCGCTTGAGTGAAATGTACCTGATCAGAGCTGAGGCTTATGCCAATCAAGGCTCGAGTGCACTGGCTTCTACCGACTTGAATACGCTTCGTGCAGCGAGAATTACTGGCTATACAAATGAGAGCCTAACAGGCACTGCCCTAATGAACGCCATTAAGGTGGAGCGTAGGAAAGAGTTGTTTATGGAAGGACACCGTTGGTTTGATATCAGACGCTTCGGTGATGGCATTACTCGCGGACCGGATTTCGCAGCCCCAGCTGTAACCCAGTCTATTCCGGCAGGAAACTTCAGATTCGTTTGGCCAATCCCTCAAGACGAAATTGACGCCAACCCGAATATGGCAGATCAGCAAAACCCTAACTATTAAAGCTTAAGACAATGAAAAAGTTAATGAAGAAAATATTTGTCGGAGCCCTCATAGCGGGAATGGTCGGCCTTTCCGGCTGTGATGAGCAGGATTTCCTTTTCACTGGGCCACACTTTGTATCCTTTACACAGGAATCCATTTCACTAAGTGAAAATGCATCAGGTCCATTAAGTACAATGGTTCAGATTTCGCAAACTCAGGATTTTGATGTTCAGGTTGAATTCGAAGTATCTGCCGAAGGCGCTGTTGAGGGTACAGATTACAATGTGCTCACTACCAGCCCGGTTACTATTCCTGCAGGTTCTTTTGAAGCACCGATTCAAATTGAGCCTATTGACAATAGTGATTTCGAGACGGCTGCCAGAAAGGTGACCTTCACCATTACTTCGGCCAGCAATGATATTGGAGTGGAAGTAAACCCCACTTCGGAAATAAACATTGTCAATGACGACTGCCCGTCTAAGTCTAACATATGGTGGGGAAATGTCACCTTAGTAGATGTTGGTTACGCAACCACCGGTGGTACAGGAAGTGCCAATTCCAATGGAGATTGTGATGTATTGGTGATTGAAGGTGACCTGATTGGTGGTGCAGTAGCGGCTGTGACCTATTACCTCACACCGGCATCTGATGGTGCGTCTACCGGAACTATTGAAGCTCCGAAAGGACTCTATGACTGTTGTGCTACTGCCTATGAATATGAGGCGACAGGTACTTACGATGAGACCACTCAAACCATTCTGCTCGACTATATTTTCTATAGAGCCGATGGTTCTGTGTTCTGGACTGGTCAAACCATTATTACTCCGAATTAGTAGATAGATAGCAATACAAAAAGGCGCCTCTATTTTAGGGGCGCTTTTTTTATGCTTTA
>JABXIP010000259.1 GCA_013373005.1 Cytophagia bacterium
ATGGAAGATCGAGACAAGGTGCTCCGTATTGAAGCAGAAGATCAGGTAATGGAATCTGACGTTATGGAAATAGTTAATTCCTGGGGCGTAGAATGCTATGCCATGGAGGATTGACCCATATGCCCGTGCATTAAAGCCATGATTGTTCTAAATTGAATAATCAATAGAACCACATCATGGCTAATACATACACTCAGCTTCATATTCACGTAGTTTTTGCCGTACAAAATAGAAAAAGCCTAATTCGACCTGAATGGGCAAACGACCTGTATAAGTACATTACAGGAATTATCCAGAACCATAAGCATCGGGTATTACAAATTAATGGAATGCCCGATCATGTTCATATTCTATTGGGTTTGAGACCTAGTCAGGCTTTATCTGAGCTCATGAAACAGGTAAAACAAGATTCGTCCAAATGGATAAATCAACAAGGGTATGTAAGAGGTAAATTCTCATGGCAAACCGGATATGGAGCTTTTTCTTATAGTAAGTCCCAGGTACCTCAGGTTATCAGGTATATTCAAAATCAGAAAGACCATCACAAAACGAAATCATTTCAGGAAGAATACCTAGAGTTTCTCAAGGCATTCCAAATTGATTTTAATGAAACATATATTTTTAAAGATATTATATGATGTACCTAAAGGCACATTTTTATATAATTAGAATAAACATTCCTGCTACCCATATTTAGTCCCTAAAGGGACAAAAATTAGCGAAAATGATCTATTAAGATTGGGTGGTAAACTGACAGAAGTTGGAACAAATAAATAGTTAAAACCAACTAATTGTCAATCATTTATACCCCTTTAGGGGTTATATGTTGGTAGCATAAAGATTCCCAAGAATTTACAATTGTGCCTTTAGGTACAAAATAAAATTTCGATTCAATACCAACTACAAAACCTCTATCCTATTTCGGTGTAATTCAATTCTTTCTTCTCGTTCGAGCTTTTTTAAGAGGCGCGAAACAACCACCCTCGAGGTATTCAGTTCTTGGGCTATCTGCTCGTGCGTTTTATTGATTACGAATGATCCGGTGCTCTGCTTTTTATCGAGCAAATACTTCATCAATCGCTGATCCATATTCATAAAAGCAATGCTATCGATGGTGTTCAGCATTTCATCGAATCTATCGTGATATGAATCGAATATGAATTTTCGAAAAGTCCTGTACTTGACCATCCACGTATCTATGTGATGCATAGGAACCATCCATAATGTCGCTTCCTCTTCGGCTACCACCTTAAACTCAGATTTCATTGTGCCCAGACAGCATGAAATAGACATAGCACAAGCATCACCTCCCTCCAGGTAATAGAGAAAAATCTCCCTACCTTCTTTATCTTCTCGCATTACGCGCAAAGTTCCATTGATCACCAATGGCATTTCTTTGGCGTCCATACCGGGCTCAATCAGAGGCTGTCCTTCTCTTACCTTAAGGAACCTTCCGGTTTGAATAATTTCATTGACAAGCTGGTCTTCTAAGCCAACCTGCTGTAATATTTTGGTTATTTGATCGATCATGCGCTAATCTGAGTTTAGGGTCAAACCTGATTAAACAGGTTTCCCCTTCATCATTTTATTCCAATATAAGTAAGGAAGCATATATTTCTTCAACATCCACAACCTCCAATGCTCTTTGTATGAGTTAAAAATGAGCATTTTTTTCAGTTGAGGGTCCGGAGTAAAGTTATTCTTGTAGTCAAATTCAGCCAATACCATTTTGCCATAACCGGTTACCAGCGGACAAGAAGAGTAGCCGTTATATTTCATATCTGTGATACTATCGGCTTCCATCAATTTGAGAATGTTTGCCACCACAATTGGAGCCTGCTTTCTGATTGCAGCGCCTGTTTTTGCAGTGGGTAAGCCGGCTGTATCTCCCAAACCAAAAATATTCTGATGTCTCACATGCTGTAAAGTTTCAATATTCACATCAAGCCATCCGGCAGCATTGGCCAAAGTAGAGTTCTTCACAAAGTCAGGTGCAGTTTGAGGTGGAGCCAGGTGAAGCATATCGAAAGGCATGATGGTAGATGTTTCCCCTTGAGTTCTCTCATTCAAAACATTCCCCTCATTAACCAAGCAGTTATTTTCATCCAGATCAACGCTCTTAAAGGTCACTTCTCGTTTTTCGCTATCTATTTTAACCGGTGCATAATATGGTTTGAAGTGGATACCATATCTATGAATGACGTTCATTAGCGTTTTAGCAACTACTGGCACTCCGAAAATCACTGTTCCGGGAGTAGCGAAAACTACATTGGTCTTATCTAGAATTCCTTCTTTGCGGAAATAGTCTGAAGCCAGGTAGCAAATCTTTTGAGGTGCGCCACCGCACTTAATAGGTGTTGTAGGCTGGGTAAATACGGCATTTCCACCTTTGAAATTTTTCAGCACTTCCCAAGTGTGTTTAGGGTCAGTGTAATTACTGCACACCACTCCCTTGTCTAAAGATTCTGTCAAACCTTCAATCAAACTGGTATCTATTTTAATACCCGGTGCTACAACCAGAAAATCGTAAGTGTATTCATTGCCGTCTGAAGCAAGAACGGCACTTTCTTCAGGCTTAAATGCTGTTGCAGCCTCTTTGATCCATGTAACTCCAGCAGGAATCACATCTTTCATTGGCCTGGCAGTTTTATCGAAATCGTAAGCATTAGCACCCACCAAGGTCCAGGCAGGTTGGTAATAATGGGTATCTGCTGGCTCTAAGATGGCAACATCCAAGTCTCTTTTGGCTCTTTTGAGCTGTGCGGAGACCATAATTCCGGCAGTACCTCCACCGATTACCAAGACTTTATGATGAACACTCATTTTTTAGGGGTTTAACGGTTAACAAAAGTTCCTAAAAAGGACAGAGTAATGTTAGCCAATACCCTAAAGACTTAGTGTGACTTTAGTTACAGAGAAAAATGAGATTCATCAGAACAGACTTTCAAACATTAAGACTATTAATCATCCAAAGCCACACTATAATCAAAATTCAAATAAGGTTTTCCAGCTGCCCAAAGCAGTTCCAGTTTAGACTTTTCAATAGAAACTTGCTGCTTGATGAGCTTAATTTGTGCTTCGAGCAGTTTGTCTTGCTGGAAGTTAATCTTGAACAAGTCACTCTCTCCTAGAGACAAATTGAACAACTCAGCCTCTAGCAGTCTCTGATAGTTTTCTACTGCAGTTTCAAGGTAGCCAAGCATTTGCTGACCGTTTATCATTTCAAAATAAGCTCCTTCTATTTCGTTAATGATCTGCTGTTGTGCATAGCGGCTCTCCAAACCTGTCTGATCGATTTTAACCTGAGTTTGCTTAAGCTTGGCTCTCTCTTTTCTCAAAAACAGAGGAAACTCAACCTCCAGACCAAACTTGTAATTGTTACCAAGGTTGATGTCTGCAAACTCGCCTGAATAATTTATCGGTGCATTAATAAGGTTATAATTCACATCTATTCTGGGCTTCAGGTTCTCCTTCGCTAGTCTCTGATCTACACTTAATTGCTCCAGCTTGAGACTGTACTTTTGAAGCTCGGGATGATTATTGACCGCAAATAATAGAAGGCTATCAAGAGACTCTCCAGGTTCTTGAAAGTCTACATCCCAGATAGGAGCCACATTGTCTTGTATCACTAAAGGCTCTTCATTTTCACCCCAAAGGAAGTTAGAAAGCATAAGCCCTGAACGCTTAAAATCTATCAATGCGGCTTGTCTATCTGCATTTCTGTTCTGAAAAGTAATGGCTGCCTGAACTGTGTCGATTGCGGCTACTTCTCCAAACTCAAAATCCAGTTTTACTCGCCTGTATATCTCTTCAGAAATAACCAAACTCTGGTTTACCATTCGATATTCAAAATAGCTGAAGTACCAATCCCAGTAAGACTTCACCGCTTCTAACAAGGCCTTATTAATCATCTTGATTCGTTCAGCCTCGGTAATTTGTGCAAACAGCTCGGCCTGCTGAACTGCAGCCCTTCTCTGATCGATAAACAACCCTCTACCTACCGGCAGACTCAAGCCGGCCGTCACCTGTCTGTAGTCTTCTCCGGAAGAAATATTTCTCTCCGGATTTAGATAAACCCCACGGTTTCTATCGACACTGATTTTGGGGTCGACAGGAAACCACAATGGCACCTTTAAGGTGGTGTTGAAGATATCGTAGTATTCCGTGTCTTTATAGTTCTTAACATCCCAATTTCCGGTCAGTTTAGGGTCGAATGCTCCTCTAGCCAATCTGATTTCCTGACGTGCATTTTCAGGCATCAGATCAGCTTGCTTAACTACAGGGTGATTGGCCAGAACTACTTTCACGAAATCTTCCAAAGAGAAAATCTGAGCAGTATCTTCTGGCTGAACAATCTCCTCTATACCTGTTACCTGAATCTCTTGAGCCTGAAGTACAGAAAGATTCAAGATGGCAAACAGAAGAGGTATATAGATGGATTTACTTCTCATACTACTTCTTGGCTTGTTCTGACTTTGTTGCTGATTCTTCCGGGGCTGAATAAAGACTTGGTGGGAATCCATTCAGCTGTCGCCATATCTCATACCATACCGGAACGTTGTCCAACATAACCCAACCTTTGGTGCCTGAACCCATTCTCAGCTGCTCAGGCCACGGCTCATCGTCTGGATCTGCAGTGATGAGAATCCTGAAATCACCATTTACCGAGTTCACCCGATCGATGACTTGAACCTCACCGCCAAAAGTTCCGACTGATACACTTGGCCAACCAGAAAACTGAAGAGCAGGCCATCCATCGAACTCAATTCTAGCCTTTCTCCCTTGCTGAATCAAGGGAACATCCATAGCTCGAACATACATTTCAACGGCCAACTGAGGATTCTCCGGCATAATCTGAGCCACAGACTCCCCTTCCTTTATAGTCTCTCCTACCCCAGCTTTCATGGCTTTTACTACATATCCACTTTGGGGTGCGATTAGCTGATAATTATTAGTTCTTATTTCATAGTTCGCATACTGGTTCTCCAACTTGGAGAGATTAGCCTCTGCCTCAAATACTTCAGAAGAAGTGTTATTAAGATCCGACTTGGCCTTGCTAATTTTATCTTGGTATTCGGCCTGAACCCCAGAGATATTCACTTCCGCATTAATCACCTCGGTTTTAGATTCCAGAAACTTATTCTCCGAGCTAATCAACTTCATCTTAGACTCCTGAAACTTTGACTCAAGCTCCTGAAATTTTGTAAGCGCAATATTACCGGCTTCATACCGCTTTTTGTTTCTGTCGAAGATATTCTCCTGGTTGGCGTATCGCACTTTCTCAGCTTCATAGTCAACACTGTCGCTTGTAAGCTTGAAATGTGCTTGTGTGAGCTTATTCTGTGCCTGAGCAAACTTGGCAGATTGAAGCTTCTCTAAAGCTTCTATTTGCTGTTCAAGTGCAGAAACCTTCTCCTTCTTCGCCTCAATACTATTCCTTTTGGCCTCTATTTGCTCTCTGGTTCTTTGAAGCAACTGAGGATCGAAATAACTATCCTTGACTTCAGAAAGTGTAAGAATGGTATCTCCCTTCTCAACAAACTGTCCTTCAATTACATTCCAGGAATCAATTCTGCCTGCAATGGCCGACTGAATTGACTGTGGCCGTTGTCCCGGTGAAAAGGCAGTGACTTTCCCCTTGGCTCGAATATTCTGCTGCCATGGAAAAAAAAGCAAAATAAAAAAGAGAGTGGTTACTCCTATCAACACTCTGGCAACAATTCGACCTGCACTAGGTGTCTTTAAAGTCTTGAACAAAATGCTCTTTTGCTCAATAATCTCGTTGTCTTTATTGTCTGATATATTCAACATAAGCTTAGTCGTTAACCAAATCCTTCAAGTGACCGGCAGCCAATAATTCCTTGTAGCTCCCGTCTGCCTCGATTCTTCCATCGTCCATTAAAATCACTCGATCACAAGCTGACATAACAGCCGGATCGTTCGAAACCGCTACCACGGTACAAATGCTCATATCCATTACCAATCCAATTAATTTCTCTTTCTCGCTGCGCTGGAAGCTGTGAAAGAAATCGTTCAGAATCATAAGTTTCGGCTTCTTCACCAGACAGCGTGCCAAAATGAGCTTACTAACAAAAGAGCTCGAAAAGCCCTTGCCCCCACTAAGAATGTGCGTATTCAATCCATTAGGCAGGGTATTTACTTTATCGCTTAATCCCACCATATGAATCGCTTCAATGGCATCACTCACCGAAACCTGTGGCTTTCCAACCGTAATATTATCCAGAATGCTACCCTCGAAAATATCTTCCTGAGATACATTTTTAGCAATCTTGTCTCTCATGTTGATGTAGTCAAGGTCTCTCAGGCTGTAATTGTTGATGGTGATCATACCCTTGTATTTATGATTAAGACCAGCAAGAGTATTGGTAAGGGTAGTTTTACCGGAATCATTTGGCCCTGATATACAAAGTTTAGTACCGCATGAAATAGCCAGGTTTATATCTTTCAAAGCCAATGCTTCTGATCCAGGATATGCGTAGCTCATATTCTTGATTTCTATGCTGAAACCTCGATCTACCTCATCTTTTCGAAGGTCTATTCCTCCTACCTTTTCCAATGGCAAATCAGTAACCTGACTAATTTTATCAACTGCTGTGAGCATATCATAGATCACATCCATGTAGGTGATAATCTTCTCCACCGAGCTCAGAATAAGAATGATGATTACCTCAGAAGCCACAAACTGACCTAAGGTGATTTCTCTGCTAATCACCAAAGATGTACCTATAATCAAGAGTCCTCCGGTAATAGCCGCTTTAAATAGAACGATATAGCTATACTGACTTAGAAGTACTCTAAAGTGTGCCTTTCTGTGAAGTAAATAGCTATTTACATTATATTCTGTCTTCTTAATTGGTAAATTGGTATTACCCGAAATCTTGAATGAATTCAACACCCTGGCTATCTCCTCTAACCAGTAAACCACCTTATACTTGTACTTAGATTCCTGAATGGATGACTGCAAGCCTTTTGGCCCCGTGAGCCTGAAAATGAGTACTAGAGTTAGTACCAACACCAAACCGAAAAAGACAAAGAAAGGGTGATAAAAGGAAAGTAATAGTAGACCGAAAAGTATCTGAATGGTGCCTGACATCAGATCGCCAAAGAGCTTTGGAAGCCCTTTCTGAATAGTCAATACATCGAAAAAACGATTGACCAGCTCTGGTGTATGCAGGTTGGTCAGCGACTCAACCTTCATTCTGGGGAGGCGAAAAGTAAACTCAAGAGCCGCCTTAGTAAAAACCCTGCGCTGGATATATTCCACCATGGTCATCTGCAAAATCTGCAAACCACCTGCGGCCAAAATACCAAGCAACACCAAACCTACTAGTAGATAAATTGAACTGAAAACCACGCCACCTGAAACCAATTCTACAGTGGCCTGTATACCAAGAGGTAAAGTTAGGGATACAATACCTACAAAAGCGGCATACACAAATACGTAGAAAATGTCTCTCTTCTCTTCTCCCAAAAGCCTGAACAGCCTCTTTACTGGAGAGAGATCTTTTGGAACCTCATTTTCATCATGTTCAGAAACCAAACTCCGATAGCTGAAAGCCCCCATTAGAACAAGTTCCCCTGCTTCATTCTTAATTAGACGATCCTTGACTTCCTGTAGAGTGGTTTCTTCCAAATCATTAGGATGAACCAGGTGAACATTAATCCTCCTCTTCTTTCCTGTATGCACAATAACAGGAAGAAAACCATCTTCATGAGAGACAAGTCCAAGGAGAGGAATATTCACTTCATCGGCAAAGGCCTCGAGTTCTTTGTCTTCCAAGGCCTGATCAAGCAAAACCACCCTGACCTTATTGGCCGATTCGAGCAAGTCGCGCTTGAACTCATAAGCCTCATCCAAAGAGTAGTTCCTTGTTCCGACTTGTAAATCCTGATAAAGTGCATCCTCAATGCTTTCACCTAGAAGGAGCTTCACCTCTTTTATTGTATTAGCTATATGCTGATTTGTCATTTTACTTCTGAATAGCTTTTGTTACCAGCTCATGTATGAACATGAAATTCCTTTTGTAAACCTCTTCTACACTTCCTGCATGATCTGTAAGAGAAGGCAAATGATTGGCAAAAAACACCTGCTGATGAGCAGCTTGCAAGCAGGTACTCACCAGTGAGTGAGCATAGGGGTAGTCAGGATTAACCTCCGAAACTATATCTGCAATTCGATTACAAAGTGTCTTATAACCCTTAAAAAGCCCATATTTGTTATCATCATCTACCTGCTTGGTTAGATAAGTCTTATCCGCCTCATTAATTACAATTCTCTGCAGTGCCGTCTCATCAACATCTGGAAATGAGTGATCATACCCCTTCTTCTCTGTAATGAGCATAATGGCTCTCTCCAGCCGCTCAAATGGGTCCTGAATGTTATTAATCTCAAAATCAATACGATACTCCAACCAAGTCCAGTACCATGTAATGAGATAGACGAGCGTTTTATGCTTGTTTTCGAAGTATCTGTAAATAGAAGCCTCAGTAGAACCGATAAGCACAGAGAGTTTCTTAAAGGTGAATGCCTCAAGACCCAACTCATCGATCAATTGAATGGAATGATGAACTATTTTTCTACCTAAATCCGTATCCTGAGGGTCTCTCAGAAAGAGATTCTCATTCATTTGTAGTTTGAGCAATGTTGCCATTACAGTCGTTTTGTTAATTATACTTCACAAAATGATAGTAATACTATCACATAGGTTAGCAATACAACGCTACGGCTTAGAAATTGTTCAGATGTTCTGTGATTTTTTTTTTAGAATTAGGTTCAGACCAAAAAAAAGGGACACTCCCCAGTGTCCCTTTTCAGTATTTTTACAAATACCCCCAAATAACAAAAGCGGGGGACGATTTCTCGCCCCCACTCATCCTGTCTCAATTTGACTTAAGACAGCATGCCAAGATACTGTTCAGAACCAGACTGTTACTCAAGTTGCCCTGATCTTGGTCTATCTCCTTTCAGCTTCGCCTATATTACCAGTACATCGTACAGGTAAAAGGGGTGAATTTTGCAGCTTTTTGCACTTTGTGCCGAACCCTCTCTTACTAAGAGCTAACTCCTTTCGGAGCCTCTTCCTTCAAAGAAGGAAGAAAAACCGTTGCCAGTTTGGTTCATACCACACCTTTTCAGATGTGGTGGCTAACGTTTTCACATTAACCTCTTCCAATTCCTCAGCCTGCTTTAATCACCTTTCAGCAGAAAGATTTTTAAAACGTCTTTTGATTACTCCCTTTCAAGTAGTGATCAATACTTATAGAGTGCGTCCCTGAAAAGCCACCCTCTACATTTACAAAACCAAAGATTCGTAAATCGGAATCGAAATTTTTGCTGTTTCAGATTTACCTTAGTAAACCCTTTCATTACACTTTTTCAGGCTTCCCCTGAAGAGAGATCGAAGCAATGCTTCAGTTCTTTATCCCTCACTTGGTACTTCTAATGTAGACCTAATAATTTTACACACCAACTTTGTAACTACCTAGTTTTCAACAAGTTTCCCACTCTATAATCCACATCGTTTTCCACAGGGTTTTCCACATACTTATACACACAGCTCTGAAATACAGCAGCTTATAACATGGCCCACGACCAATCTGAACAAAAAATCTTTTCAACAAGAAGATGTTCCTAATCAATGGTCTTTGAGTCATTTTCACTAAAATTGCAGCCAAATTGAATTGGAAATGAGCGAAAACGAAAAGCACGAATCTTTGAATTTCATTGAACAAATGATTGAAGCCGATTTAAAGTCTGGTAAGCGACAGAGTGTGCATACCCGTTTTCCTCCTGAGCCCAATGGATACTTGCATATTGGACATGCTAAATCCATTGTCTTGAACTTTGGATTAGCTGAGAAATACAATGGCACTTGCAACCTAAGATTTGACGATACCAATCCGGTTAAAGAAAAGACCGAATATGTAGACTCAATCAAATCTAACATTGAATGGCTTGGCTATAAATGGAGTGGTGAAGCCCGTTATGCGTCAGATTATTTCGATAAGCTTTATGATTTTGCCGTAGCGCTGATCAAAAAAGGATTCGCCTATGTCGATGATCAATCTGCCGAGCAAATTAGTGCAGGAAGAACTAATCCATCTACTCCAGGAATTGAAAGCCCTTTCAGAAATAGATCGGTAGAAGAAAATTTAGATCTGTTTGCAAAAATGCGTGCAGGTGATTTCGAAGAAGGAAGTTGTGTATTGAGAGCCAAAGTAGACATGAGCTCTCCCAATATGCACATGCGCGATCCTATCATGTATAGAATTCGCAAAACCCATCACCATAGAACCGGTGACAAGTGGTGCATTTACCCTAACTACGACTTTGCCCATGGTCAGTCAGACTCAATCGAAGAGATTACTTATAGCTTGTGTACTCTGGAATTCAGAGACCACAGACCTCTTTACGAATGGTTTATTGAGAAGCTAGAGATTTTCCCTTCAGAGCAAACTGAGTTTGCCAGATTAAACCTTGGATACACCGTTGTGAGCAAGCGCAAGCTTCTTCAATTGGTAGAAGAAGGCCACGTAACTGGCTGGGACGATCCGAGAATGCCAACATTGAGTGGTTATAGAAGAAGAGGTTACACACCTGATTCCATTAAGAACTTTGTAAAGAAGGTTGGTGTAGCCAGAAGAGATGGAATAACAGATATAGCTCTTCTTGAGCATTCTATTAGAGAAGACTTAAATAAAAAGGCGAATAGAGTTTTCGGTATTCAGAACCCATTGAAGGTGGTGATTACCAACTGGCAGGATGATAGAGTTGAGATTCTTCAGGCTACCAATAACCCTGAAGATGAATCTGCTGGCACCAGAGATATGCCATTTAGTCGTGAAATCTACGTAGAAAGAGACGACTTTATGGAAGATCCTCCATCTCCGAGAAAGTGGTTCCGTTTGGGACCTGACCGAGAGGTTCGACTAAAGTATGCTTACATAGTAAAGTGTACAGGTTTCAAAAAAGGTGATGACGGAGAGATAGAAGAAATTTACTGCGAATACGATCCAGAGACTAAAAGTGGTCAGGACGCTAGCGGAAAGAAAGTAAAAGGAACCTTAGGTTGGGTTTCTGTTGAACATGCCGTTGATGCTGAGATCAGGCTTTACGACAGATTGTTCAAAACAGAAAACCTCAATACCATAGAGGACGATTTCCTAAATCACTTGAACCCGGATTCACTGGAAGTTATTAAAAGTGCCAAGTTGGAAGCTTCTTTGGCTTCGGCCCAACCTGGAGATCAATTCCAGTTTGAGCGTCAGGGCTACTTCATAGTAGATCAGGATAGTACTGATGAGAAACTGGTCTTCAACAGAACAGTTACACTCAGAGATAGCTGGAGTAAATAATGGGACTAAACCGAAGCAATATCGACCAACTAAAGAAGGGTGATATTGCTTTCGTTGGCTTTCCTTTCGATGCCCATTCTTCCTTTATGACAGGGCCAGCCAAAGCTCCCGAACTGATCATAGATGCCATTGAATCTGATTCTGCTAACTATTTCACGGAATCACTCATTGACCTCAATGAACATCCAAGCATTGCATGGTGTGGCAATGCTGTTTTAGACGATTACTTTTCAATCGCTAAAACCACAAGGCAAGTTCTTCAACAAGGAGCCATTCCCTTTTCACTTGGCGGAGACCACTCCATCACCTACCCTATTCTTCAGAGCATCCATGAACACCATGGCAAAGTAAATATTCTCCACTTTGACGCCCATACAGACCTTTATGATGAGCTGGACCACAACAAGTTCTCTCATGCCTGTCCTTTTGCTAGAATAATGGAAGAAGGTTTGGCCAAAAGCCTTACCCAGATAGGCATAAGAACCCTCACGCA
>JABXIP010000084.1 GCA_013373005.1 Cytophagia bacterium
AGCAAGCAGGTCCGTGACTTTAAGCACTGTGCATGCCTCACTCAATCGACTGGAAGACAAAGGAATGGTAGCTAGCCAAATGGGCGAGTCTACCGGAAAACGTGGTGGCAAGCGCAAGAAATACTTCACCATAACCGCTTTTGGAGCCAAAACTTTGGCCGATGTTAGAGAACAGCGCGAAGCCATTTGGCAGATGATTCCTGATACAGCACTACAGGTGAAATTAGGTCATGCCTGAAAATCAATACCATATGCCTCCTAAACTGGCCAGCAGCTTTCTACGCTGGTTCTGCAAGCCTTCTTTGGTCGAAGATATAGAAGGTGATTTGATGGAGGACTTCAACGATCACATTGAAACCAAAGGGCTAAGAAGAGCCAGATTTATCTATTTCTGGAGTGTGATCAGATTCCTTCAGCCCTTTGCTATTAAAAAAATGTCAAGCTCAAAATTCAACACTATTATGTTTAGAAATTATTTCAAAACCTCGCTGAGAAGCATAGCCAGGAACAAGCTATTCTCTTTCATTAACATATTCGGGCTAGCCGTATCTATGTCAGTTTGCCTGCTTATGATTTCAATCCTCTCTGAAGTAAAAAGCTATGAGAATTTTCATGAAGATGCTTCGGATATCTATAGAATAACCAACTTCTATAAGTACTTAGAAGAAGAATCAGGGCTCTATGCCTCCACATCGGTTATTGCAGGAAAAAGACTTAAAGAAGAAGTACCTGGAATTAAATCAGCCACTATCATGCGAAGAAATTTCAGAGATGACTTTGTATACGAAAACCAGAAATACGCATTAAATGGTATCTGGGCCGATGAACAATTCTTCAATGTCTTTTCTTTCGAGGTAATTAACGGCAACCCTCAAACCGCCTTATTAAACCCCAAAAGCGTAGTAATCACGGATGAAACTGCTCTCAAAATCTTCGATCAACTCGATGTTATTGGTGAAACCATTATGAAAGGTGATGAGCCATATCAGGTCACTGCTGTAGTTAAGAAACCTCCATTTAACTCGCACATAAAGTTTCAAATTCTTGGCTCATTCTCAACACTAGACGAACAGCAAATGCAAAGAAATTCTACTGGATGGCTAGGCTGGAGCAATATGTGGATGAATTATGTCTATTTCAAAACTGACAAAGGGTTCTCGATAGGAAATATTCAAGCCAGTCTGGATAAAATCAGCACTGATCAAAACTCCAGAGAGAAGTATACAAATATTCAATTGGGCACTCAGCCGATACTGGGAATTATGACTGGCCCTGGGATGTACAACGACCTTGGTTCACCGATGGGAAGCCAAACTTTATGGATTCTTGGTATTCTTTCATTAGTAGTAATTCTCTCGGCCGGGTTCAACTACACCAATTTATCTATCGCCAGATCATTAAGAAGAGCCAAGGAAGTAGGCATCAGAAAAGTAGTTGGAGCCAAAAAAGGACAAGTTTTTTCGCAGTTTATCGTAGAAGCTTGTCTTATTTCTATCCTCTCTCTCATCTTGGCCTATGTGGTTTTCCTTTTAATCAAACCTCTGTTTCTTAGCCTGAATCCTAACATGGCTAGAATTCTACAGCTAGAGTTAACTCTTACCACGGCAATCTACTTTGTGGTTTTCGCACTAGTTGTGGGATTAATGGCAGGATTCCTTCCCTCCCTAGTTCTATCCAGACTCAAAGCTATTCAAGCACTAAAGACCAGCGTGAGCACTAAACTTTTCTCAAGTGTTAATCTGAGAAAAGCCTTGATTGTGATTCAATTCACCTTGACTTTGGGCTTTATCATATCAGCCAATGTTGCCTACAATCAATTCGAGCATTCGATGAATTTCGACAAGGGTTTTGATAGTGAAAATATTCTCAGTGTAAGATTAGCAGGCAATGACCCAGAACAGGTAAAAACCTTATTTGAGAGCATTCCTGAGATAGAAGATATATCAATGGCAGCCATGGTTCTCGGAACTGGAGAACGTTGGGGAGACTATTTGAAATACAAAGATCCACTAGACTCTACGACTATTTACTACTCGTCTATAGACCAAAACTACATCCCTATGTTCAAGCATGAGGTGATAGCCGGAACTAACTTTGAAAGAGAGCATATTTCAGGTCTACACTCAGAAATCATTGTCAATGAAACTATTCTAAGCAGATTCAGCATAGGTAGTCCACAGGAGGCCATTGGAGAGCAAATTCAAGTTGGTACCGACAAAATGACCATTATTGGAGTTGTTAAGGATTTCCACTACGCCCCTATCGACCAACCAATTGAATGCTTTGGATTCATTCAAAAAGCCGATGATATTCAATTATTAAACCTAAAAGTAAGCAGCAAGAACCTTCCTATAGCCATGGACAAGCTTAAAGCCATATGGGAAGACCTCGATGAAGTTCATGCCTTTGATGCAAGCTTTCATTCTGAAGAAATAGCAAGAGCTTACGACACCTATGAGCTAATGTTCACAATCGTAACCTTCTTAGCCTTTATCAGTGTATCAATTGCCTGTTTAGGTTTACTCGGCATGAGTGTTTATACAGCAGAAACAAGAATGAAAGAGATCAGCATTAGAAAGGTTTTGGGAGCTACAGAAAGTAGCTTGATACAGCTTCTTGCAAAGGGCTTTATGTTGCTCCTTTTAATTGCAGCAATTATTGCTATACCGGCCACCTATTATTTATTCGACACCGTCATTCTCGCTGACCAAATGAATAGAATATCAATCGGAATAAATGAAATGGGGCTAGGTGTACTTTTC
Organism: Cytophagia bacterium; assembly: GCA_013373005.1. Classification (GTDB taxonomy): domain Bacteria; phylum Bacteroidota; class Bacteroidia; order Cytophagales; family Cyclobacteriaceae; genus Roseivirga. The sequence goes on from JABXIP010000084.1 coordinate 2,763, forward strand.
ATCTTCATCATTGGATTTTTAACTATCAGTTCACAAATCTGGAAAGCCGCGAGAGCCAATCCATCTACTACGCTTAGAAATGAGTAGTTGATTTAAGGATTTGATAATTTGGTGATGCTGAAATTAACTATCACCAAATTATCAAATCAACTCATTATCAAATGAGTCCCGCTTAACCATTACTTTCCGGAAGCTCATGGTATAAATCGACATTTAGTAGCCACTCAGTAATTTTTCCAATCTATTTAGTCTTCATTTAAGAATTTAATCTTTATATTTCATCTCCATTTAAGAATTAAATAAGATGAAAGGCACCTATTTAGGCGAATTCCAAGAGGTTGTACTACTCACCATTTTGGTGTTAAATGAAAACGCTTATGGCGTGAGCATACAGGAAGAAATAGAAAGACGGACCGGTAGAAGTGTGAGCCGTGGAGCATTGCACACCGCTCTTACTAGGCTAGACGAAAAAGGCTTTATCAGTTCGGAGTATGGTGGAGCTACTGCAGAAAGAGGTGGCCGTAGAAAACGCTTTTATCAGGTAACTAATCTGGGTAAAAGTTCGCTGGAAGAAGCCAAGTCCTTAAGAGAAGATTTGTGGAGCAGCGTACCTAAAGTGGCACTTCAAAAAGTACAGGGCTAATGGACAGTAATCAAACACCACGGTTCTGGACAAGGATTTTTAAATGGTTTTGCCAGGATCATCTCTTTGAAGAACTACAAGGAGATTTAGAAGAATCATTCATTAAAAACACCAATACCAGAGGATTGAAAAAGGCCAAATCAATTTATAAAAAGGAAGTTTTAAAGATGGTGAGAGCATCGGTATTTAAGAAAGTAAGTCTACCCTCTTTTATCAATCAGGCCTTCATCTCCCATTATCTGAAAGTAAGTTTCAGAAACCTAAAAAAGCACCTTGCCTATAGTCTGTTGAATACTGTAGGCTTTGCTGCAGCTCTTGCTGTATGCCTATTCTGTATCAATGCAATTTATTCGAATCAGCAACTCGATCAGAAATTTTCAGATAAAGAAAGAGTTTACAGAGTATCACTAAAGCTAACTGATGCATATGGCACCTCATTAAATGCCACTTCCCAAATACCTCTTGCTCATGCTCTGGAAAGTGAATTACCAGAGGTAGAGTCTATTGGCTTTATTCAAATACCAGGAGAACCCCCAAGCCCTTACTTATTAAAAGGAACCAATGTAGGCTTCAATATCAACAAGGTAAACGAGGAGTTCTTTGATATCTTCGATTTCGAAATGATTCTTGGTAACCCAAAAGATCTCTTTACAAATCCCAAGAACATTATAATCACTAAAAAGGTGATGGACACCTACTTCGATCCTGAAACGGTAATCGGACAACAACTAGGGAAATACATAATCAGTGGTGTAATAGAAGACCCATCAAAAGTTTCTCATTTAGATTTTGAGATCATCAACAGTCAATACAATGATCACAATGCCTCAAGTTTCTATTCAAGTTGGAGCATCTATAGTTGGCAACAGCTGTACATAAAACTTAAGAAAAATGCCCGTGAAGAAACAGTAGCCAACAAGCTTAAAGCCTTTTCAGCTAACCTGAACAAGGAGCTTAATAATGATGAGAAAGGGACAAATTATGAATTCGTTCTTGAGCCATTAACCAGCGTTGCACAATCGGAAGCTAGATTTAACAAAGCACCTCTTTTTAATAAGACCGCTCAAAAAATGGCTAAAATCCTAATAGTTGTCTTACTGTCAATAGCTGCGTTCAATTACACCAACTTGGCCATGGCCAGCTCTCTTTCACGCACCAAAGAAGTAGGTGTGAGAAAGGTAATGGGAAGCAAAAAGTCGCAACTTATCTATCAGTTCCTCATAGAAACTACCATTCTGACTCTATTCGGCTTTGGCTTCGGGCTTTTAATTTTCAAGTTACTTGCTCCCAGCTTTTCTTCCTTTTCTGAATTCACATTTCAAACCCATTTAAGTTTTGGGCAAGTAGCCATCTTCTTTCTATTCTCTTTAGGAGTGGCTCTCGTTTCCGGAATAATTCCGGGGCTGTTCTTTTCCAGAATTTCAATTCTTGGCCTATTCAAACAAACTCCTTCGAGGCGGAAGTTTTCATTGCAAAGTTTAAAGAAAGGTCTCATTGTATTCCAAGTGTCGCTTAGCTTGCTTGTTTTCACTTTGGGCTTTATTCTGATCAATCAGGCAAAACTTATCACCTCACAGAAAACGCCATATACAGGAGAGAACATGGTAGCCTTCGAACTCCCCTTCGAGTATAAAGGTGCCAAATCCCTACATTCCTTTGACAGCCTAAATACCACATTTAGAAATGATCTATTAGGCATTAGCGGTATTGAATCTGTAGCACGTTTGGGCTCTTTACCTTTTTCAGCTACTGGCTTACACTCTATAAAGAAACATCACTTCTCGGATTCATACGCGAGATCGAGTTTCAGGCTAGCTTCTGCCGATAGTAGTTTCCTAAAGACTTTTGAACCTTCAATAGAATGGTTTGTGAGCAAGGAATATATCCGTAGCACTCCTTATTTCTTAGTAAATGATGAATTCGACAAAACATTCAGCGACTCCATTAAAACTATTCGAGAAGCCACGTACTCGCTTGGAACCGATGAGTATTATCCCGTTTTAGGTAAAATATCCAATCTAAACTTTGGAGATCCTGCTACGGAAAACTCTCCGTCAGCCATACTCATTGACAATTCAAGAACTTACACAACACTTGCCATAAAGCTAACAGAAGCATCATTTGGCAGAACACTTTCGGAAATAGAAGCACTCTTTGCTCAACACTTTCCTGCAGAAACCTTCTACCCTATTTTCGTTGATGAATTATTGAAAAACAGGCTGAGTCAATTCCGGAATATTATCAAAGCCTTTGTATTCGTCTTCAGTTCTATTATTGCTATTACGCTAATGGGCCAGATAGGTATGGCCATGTACAATGCGCAAACCAAGGAAAAGGAGATTGGTATCCGAAAAGTGCTAGGAGCCAGCTTCAGTCAAATTTCAGGTATCCTACTGAGAAGTACTTACATACAATTGATCATTGCAGGTGCCATCGCTTGTCCTCTAGCCTACTTGATTTTCAATGAAGTAAAACCAGATTTCAGCATTCCACTGGTGATTGAATATTATCATCTGCTAGCAGCATTTGTGCTTTTCGCCTTGCTCATAATCACTCTCGTAACAAGTCAAACCTGGAAGACTAGTCAATCTAACCCTACCGAAATTCTCAGAAATGAATAAGCACACCCCAAAATTCTTTACCAGGCTACTCTCTTGGTTCTGCCACGATGACTTCTATGAAGAGATTCAAGGCGATCTCGAAGAATCATTCATTAAAAACACCAATACCAGAGGATTGAGAAAAGCCAGAGCTATTTATCGGAAAGAGGTTTTGAAGCTTCTTCGGCCCTCAGTTGTAAAAGCATTTAGGGTCAGGTTTTCTATCATACAATTCTCCCTCCTTCTGATTCACCTTAAGCTTTCGTTCAGAAACCTAATGAGGAACAAAGTATTCAGTACAGTGAATGTTTTAGGACTTGCCGCAGCCATTACTGTAGGCCTATTTGTTCTGAACATTCTATACACGGGTCTCAAAATGGATTCGCACCACAATAACTCAGAGAATATTTACAGAGTGACATCCAGAGTAGAACAGCAGAACCTCGGAAACGTACAATTTTTCGCTTCATCTCCAGCTCCATTATCAGAAAAACTTAGATCGGAAATTCCGGATACCGAGTCGGTTACAACATTCTTATTTCTACCTAACCAAAAGTTTCATTTCAGGGGAGAAGAAATGGAACTAAACCACATAGTATCGGATCAGTACTTTTTTAATGTTTTCGATTTCAAAAGCATTTATGGAAACCTCAGAAACGCTCTAGAGCAACCTAATTCGGCCGTAATTACTGAGACTTTAGCGGAGAGGTATTACCCTGGAGAAAACCCTATTGGAGAAACACTCTCCTCAGGACAAGTTATCAGTGCTGTTGTGGAATCACCACAAGGTAAGTCTCACCTTGACTTCGACATTTTAAGCACAAATGATAAAGAAGAAACTAGATATAGCTCGCTTGAGAATTATTCAAATTTCTATTTGAGCTACAATTACTTTAAGGTTTTAGACGGCACAAATCAGGCAATCATTGATCAGAAACTTGAAGGCGTCTCTACCGATGTAAATTCCAAAGTAAAAGAAAATAGTCTTCACTTCAGCTTTAGAAGCCAGAAACTAAGAGATATATACTTTGGAGATGAGCTTTATAATGAACCGGGCACTGTCTTCCCCTCCTTCATGTTGTACTTCTTAATCTCCTTAATTACCATCCTGCTTTTACTGGCCAGCTTTAATTATACCAATCTTTCGATTGCTCGTGCTGTACAACGCAGCAAAGAAATAGGAATAAGAAAAGTTGTCGGAAGCAGTAAAAAGCAGATAGTATCTCAAATCCTCACCGAAACATTAGTTTTTTCTTCCCTTGCCGGAATTATTGGCATCTTAGTATACAAAGGCCTTTCGCCTTCCTTCGAAGGAATGGTATCTCAAAATGTAGGATTGATTTTCAACCCAAACCTCAACACAGAACTATACCTGATTTTCATAGCATTCTCACTGCTAGTAGGTTTTGTTTCCGGAATAATCCCCGCATTATTTTCAGCCAAAATATCTCCATTAAATGCCATTAACTCAAGAATCAAAAATAAAGCACTTTCATTAAGTGTGTTGAGAAAAGGATTGGTAACCATTCAGCTTATTGTCTCCATCTTTTGTGTAGGGGTGGTGACATCAGGTATGGGCAGCTATAATGCTATTCTAAACGCCAATTACGGTTTTGACAAAGAGAATATCGTCATCGTTAGAACAGAGGCTAAAAACACGGAATTGCTTAAGGAAAAGTATAAAACAGTAGCTGGAGTTGAGGCAGTAAGTATTGGAAGTTCTATCCCCGGAGTTACTCCAAGAGGTCTAACTTTGGTTTATAAACCACAATTAAAAGATAGCATAGAAAGCTACTTTGCCATTGTAGATGATTCATTCGAAGATGTATTTAAGCCAAAGTTATTTACTGGTTCGTCATTTTCATACAAGAGCTCAGACTCAACCTTAACAGAGGTTTGGGTTAACCAATCGCTGCTTGAACGCTTTAAAATTCCATTGGACAGTGCCTTGGGATATACTCTTGCAAACTGGAAAGGCGTAGAACAATACAGAATTGTTGGCATAACAAATTCCTTGACTTTTGAGACCCTTGAATCTGATCGAATTCACCCTCTACTTATAATGCCGGGAGCAAGCCCCACTTCTAGCCCACTGGCTATAAGGCTTGCTTTGGAATCTCCGCAAGAAACGCTTGAACTGTTAAATCAGGCAACCAAAGAGGTAGATGAAGAACAAGCCTTTAACCCTGTATTTCTGACAGATACAATTCGAGAGAAGTATAGCATATTGAAAAATCTTATTTCCGTACTGAAATTTATTGCCCTCATTGTAGTATCAATAGCATTACTTGGTCAATTGGGCATTGCCCTCTATAGTGCTGAGACTCGCATTAAAGAAATTGGTATTAGGAAAGTTCTTGGCTCCTCAACAAATAAGATAATACAACTACTTCTGAAAGGCACTTTAATATCTTTATTAGTGGCAATGGTTATTGCCCTGCCATTGTCTTATCTATTTATTAAAAACACCTTTTGGAACGGATTGGCTTTAAAGGTTCAAAATGAATTCTTGGCGCTAACATGGGGTAATTTACTATTAGCTGGTTTGCTTGTGGTTATTGTTATTTCACAGACCTATCAGGTAGCTTCATCCAATCCATCAAAGTCACTCAGAAATGAATAAGCACACCCCAAAATTCTTTACCAAGCTACTCTCCTGGTTCTGCCACGATGACTTCTATGAAGAGCTTCAAGGCGATCTGGAAGAATCATTCATTAAAAACACCAATACCAGAGGATTGAGAAAAGCCAGAGCTATTTATCGGAAAGAGGTTTTGAAGATGGTGAGGGGAAGTGTTGTGAGACCTAGAATCTCGATTCCACAAAGACTGAGATTCTCTCTTTTTAGAATGCACTTTGTTTTAAGCCTAAGAAGCATTAGGAGAAACATGGCTTTTACCCTGCTTAATGTTGTTGGCTTTGGTGCAGCAATTAGCGTTTGCTTGTTTCTGGCCAACACAATACTTACAGCATACAATTTGGATAAGAGCTTCTCAAACAAGGAGAATAAATACAGAATCAGTACTATAATAAACACTGAAGGTGATACGAATTTCAGCTGCTACAGTCCGGCTACGCTATTCAGTCAACTACCAACAATTTTACCTGAAGCTAAAGGAATTGCAGGCCTCAAGACGAACACATTCAGACTCAATTTCCGAGGAAGAGATATTATCGTTGAAGGCATTGAAGCCAGTGCTGAATTCCTAAATATACTGGACTACAAGGTCCTTGCTGGTTCAATTGAAACTGTTATTAATGACCCTCTTCACATTGCTGTAACAGAAGACTTTGTGAAAAAGTATTCACTCGGAGATGAAGTTATAGGCAAACAATTAGGCAAATATATTGTCTCTGCTGTTCTAGAGTCCACAACCCTAAAATCCCATCTAGACTTTGAATGGCTAAACTTCTCTGAAAAGCTAGACTATGTAGCTCCTGTAGAATATAGTTATGATTACTACTTCGACCGGTCAAGAACCAACTACATTGAAGTATATGACGAGGCCGACTTGGAGGATATTAAAGAAAAGCTAAATGCCTTTGCAGTACAATTGAATGACACGCTCATCAACAAATCTTATAAGTTTCAGCTCGAAAATCTTTCTGATTTAGGCTTATCAAGAGCATCTCTGAAACAGGCTAACCTGCTGACAGGTGAAGGTGTTAATGTGATGCTAATCTTTATGTTAATCATGACTTTGATAGCCTCAATAAACTATACCAACCTGGCAAGTGCCAAGGCAATGCACCGTCTGAAAGAAATCGGTGTTCGAAAAGTTGTTGGCAGTAAAAGGATTCAAGTTTTTAATCAGTTTATTTTAGAAACCTGCCTTTTAGGCTTTCTAGGCTTAGCCCTTGGGTTTCTATTATACTTCTGGTTTGCCAGAGACATTAAGGACCTTATTCCTTTTGCCTTTGATTCGCACGTTTCAATTGACACCGCAATAACTTTTATAGCAACATCAATCATAGTTTCTCTACTTGCCGGTATCGTACCTGGCTTATTCTTATCCAGAATCTCACCATTGAATCTATTTAGATCAAAAAGCCCTGGGAAAACCTTTGGATTCCAGCGTGTTAGAAAAGTTCTTTTGGTAATTCAACTTACCATCACAGCTTTTGTATTTGTCTTTGGCAGTCTTTTCTGGAAACAATACAATTCTTACCAAAAAGAAGATATTGGTATGGAGCTAGGTGACATCTATTTTCTGGAGTTTGATTATCCTGATTCAACCCAATCTCTTCTGGTTTTCAAAAACGAAATGGATAAGCTTTCCCAAGTCGAAGCCAGCAGCTTTATGTCTCAACTTGTTCCCATTGATGACACCAATGGTCTAATGATGATCAAGACTGAAAATAGCAATGACTCTTTAATGACATCTATCACCTGGGCTGATTCCTCTTTCTTTCACACCTATAAACCAAAGATGGAACTTGTAGATGAATCTATTATGCGCAACAATCGATCGTCAATGTTTGTGAACAAGTCGTTCTTGATGCAGCTCAATATTCCATTAGAAGCTGCCTTAGGAACTAATATTCGAACAGGCAATGAGATACGTCCAATTGCTGGGGTCTTTGAGCAAGCCATTAGTAGCAATTACAACCCCATAGTCTCTCCCGGCAAACAAAATGGAACCAACTTTTCAGAGGCCTTGGTAGTAATACCAAACCTCATTCAGAATCTACTCGTGGTCAGAGTAGCCCCAAACAGTAATGCAATACCTAAAATTGAACAAGTATTCTTAAAGTTATTTCCAGATGAGAACATAGTTTTCAGGTCCTTGGAAGACTTATCGAAAAGCAGATATCCTGAATTAAAAAAGGCAGTCAAAATCTTTACATATGTATTCATCTGTATCATTCTGATAACTCTAATGGGACAAATGGGGATAGCTATCTTCAATGCAGAAACAAAAACAAAGGAAATAGGAATAAGAAAAGTCCTAGGCGCTTCAGTAACCAAGCTAAGTCTAAATCTGATCAAAGGCACTTTAATTCAGATTTTAATAGCCCTTTTGATAGCTGTTCCTATAGCTACACTTTTATTTAAGGATGCAATGGGGAGTTATAGAGATCCAATCAGACTAAGTCCTCAACTTTACGCATCCATTCTAATATTATTTACGGCTATAATCCTTGCTACGGTAATGTCATTAATTGTGCCGAAAGCCAAGGCAAACCCTGTGGAATCTTTAAGAAACGAATAGCCCAATCACCGAAACCGCTCATCAGCAAATCATCTAATCAACACCAAGTCTACATTTTAGAACTTTATTTTATATCTTACGTCTACAAATTAGAACTTGTAGATATGAAAGGGAATAATTTAGGTGAATTCGAAGAGCTGGCACTGCTGACCATTCTTGTTTTGGGTGATGATGCTTATGGGGTAACCATCAAGCAAGCCATCATCAAACAAGGTGAACGGCAAATAAGCAGAGGTGCACTGCATACAGCCCTTAGCCGACTGGAAGACAAAGGTTTTCTCACCTCGCGTCAAGGAGAGGCCAGCGAAGCCAGAGGCGGTAGACCCAAACGCTATTACGAAGTCACCAACAAAGGGAAAGAGGCCCTCCACGAAGCAAAAGCTACGCGTGACAGGCTTTGGAATCAGATTCCTGAGGTAAGACTAGAGCTGCAATATGCATGGTAAATCCTCACCTCCTCCATTTTATACGAGGCTTTTTGAATGGTTCTGCAGAGATGAATTCTATGATGAACTACAAGGAGACCTTGAGGAGGAGTATTATTTCAACTTAGAAGAGATTGGAGCCAAAAAGGCCCGATCTATTTACAGAAAAGAGGTAATGAAGATGATTCGTCCCTCAGTTCTGAAAAGGTTTAAACTCAACAACAACTCAATTTTTTACGACATGTTTAAGATCAATGCCAAACTTGCACTTAGAAATCTGCTCAAGAATAAGCTCTACACGGCCATCAATATTGGCGGCTTGGCAGTGAGTATAGCGGTATGCGGTATTCTGCTTCTCTATGTGAACAGCGAAACCAATTACGATGATTATCACCCCAATGGCGACAGAACTTACCGAATGGTCCTGGATAGGTACTACCCAGACCATACCTCGAATTATGCCATCACTCCTTTCTCTATTGCAGAGCAAGCCGCCATGGACTTTCCGGAGATTGAAGACTTCACTAGAATATTCCCGGCAGGCTTTGGTGTAAATGTGACCTACAACAATGAAACTTTTCTAGAGAATAGTATCATAGCAGCTGAACCTAACTTCTTTGAGTTCTTTGGCATAAAAGTGCTAGATGGCAATGTTGAAAACCTCTTTGATGTACCTAATTCAATCATTCTTTCTGAGGATATGGCTGTCAAGTATTTCGGTCAGGAAAGCCCATTAGGAAAGATATTAGAGACCGGTCTAGGAGACAAAGTAGTATCAGGCATCGTTGAAAACACTCCTAAGAATACTCACTTCAAATTCGATTTTCTCCTCAATTTAGATGATTTACCCTTCTTCCAGCAGGCCAATTTCATCAACTTTTCAGTTCATAATTACTTCCGTATCGGTGAAGGAATAGAACCTGAGACAATTAATGAGAAGCTGGTTGAGACAGTTGAAAAATATGCCGCTGGCCAAATAGAAAGAGAGCAAAGAATTTCATTCGAAGAATTCAAAGCCAGTGGAAATGGCTATCACTATTATTTACAACCCATTTCAGA
>JABXIP010000004.1 GCA_013373005.1 Cytophagia bacterium
ACAAACTCGCTTTGCGTGAAGTAAATTCTGAAAATTGCTCCATCTCGATATTCGTACTCATACTTGCCGTGTAGCTGCATCGCCAAGCGACTTACCAACCAAATACCGGTACTTTTGGCTTTGGCCAAATCGAAATCCTGAGGCAAACCAGGACCATTGTCTTTAAACTCCAGAACATAAAAATCATTCTCCTGACTAAGACTTATCTTTAACTCAATAGGCCTTTCATTAGCGTATTTATAGGTATTGGTAATTAGCTCATTGGCAATTAGACCCAGCGGAACCATATTGTCTACATCCACTTCGTAATTCGGGTCAATGCTCAAATCAACCTCCGATGCCTCTCCCTCAAATGATCTTTGAATTTCAGCGACCAAATTTCGAATATACTCTTTAAGGGAAATTTTCAGGCTGTCAGTATTGTAGAGCTGGTTATGGATAAGAGCCATCGATTTTACCCGACTTTTACCTTCCGATATGAGGTTTCTAGTAGTTGGATCATCAGTGCCTTTAGCCTGTAATTCCAGTAGGCTCGATAAAATCTGAAAATTATTTTTCACCCTATGATGAATCTCTGTAAGCAGCAATTCCTTCTGACTCAATTCACTTGCTACTTGATCACTTTTAACCTTCAATAAGCCGGCCAGAGACTTTTGCTTTTTGAAGTTAGAGTAAACCAATCCAGCTATAATTACTGCGGCCAGTACAACAACGACCAAAATGTAGATAGATCTCCTTTTGATAGAAGCTTCATATTCATAGTCCATTGCCTGCAGCTTTAGTCGTTCTTCGTTCTTAAGGCTATCGGTAATCTGCTTTTTCTCAAATTCGTAAGTCAGCTCCAATTCCTTCACCTTTTCAATATTCTCCTGACTAAAAAGAGAATCCTTCAGGCTGACATAATCCTCGAGATACTTATAGGCGTTTACATAGTCATTTTGCTCTTTGTAAAGTTTTCTAAGCAGAGATGCCACACGCAATTGATCATTCTTAAAACCAATCTCTTCCCAAATACCATGAGCCTTTTCAAAATAGAAAATGGCTCTTTTTCTATTGCCCGCATTCATCCAATATGCTGCCTGTGAGGCACTCACCATGCCGGTGAAATCTCTCTTGTTAATTTCCGGGAGAAGTATCTCTATTTGGTCCAGATAATATCGAGTACTGTCTAAAATACCTTCATCGCGATAGGTATCTGCCAAATGTTTATATGAATAGGCCTTGCCATAGGTGAAGTTGGCTTCTTTGGCATATCTTATCGCTTCTCTTAAAATAGATTTTCTTCTTTCGAAGCTTACACAGCCACCACAAAGGGAGTAAACGCTTGCTAAGTTATTCGACCAAACATTGAGTCTGCGCGGACTGCCATCTTTCTTCAATATCTCCAGAATGGAGCTTATTCTTTCGGCACTTTTGTCGTATTGCTCCAAAGCGTAGTAGGCAAATGATTCCTTGTTAAGGATGTCTACCACCATACTCTCATTACCAGCAATTTTCTCAGCTAATCTCCTGCTTTCATTTAATTCGCCAATGGATTGAGGGTACTGAGACAAATGCGTATAAACAGAAGAAAGCAGCAATCTCCCTTTGATTATTCCGATAGTGTCCGAGACCTGTTCAGCAAAAGTTATCGACTTACCCGCATACACCTTGGTGCTATCATAGTCGTTTTGGAGTTGCTTGGCTGTTGCCACTTGATACAGTGCATTTATTATTCCTGTAGTATCCTTTAATCGTTGGTAAATATTCAGTGCATTGAAGTAGTGCGTTTCCATTTTTTCTCCGGAATAATCGGAAGCACCACCCAAAAGCAATTCTATTTTCGCTTGCCTTTCTAAATCGCCCAACCCTTCAGCCAATTCAAGCTGCTGTGAATACAAGATGGAGAGAGAATCCTGGGCATTAGTTCGCTCAATAATAACCTGAAGGCTATCAATCTTCAATTGAGCCTCACTTTGAGCCACTGCAAGACATGCACTTCCTAGCGAAATGACACCCATGAAAATAAAGCGCAAAAAATGGTGTGTCTTCATAGTTTCAGTTCAATTAGTTTAATGAGTGTTTATTTTCCATAGCCCATTTCAGTAAGGAATGAGTGCCTTGTGGTAGTTGGAGTTTTACACAGATATTATGTCTGTGATTTTTTACAGTACTGGTACTAATAGAAAGCGTATCGGCAATCTCTTTGGTGGTTTTATTTTCTGCAACCTGCCTAATAATTACCTTTTCCATAGGAGTCAGGTCAGCACTTTCAGAAGGTTCATCAAATTCCTTCTTTGCATTGTATCTCGAATAATTATTAAGGGCAATTTCCAGAGCGGTTAGCACATCGGCAGAATTGAACGGCTTCACCAAATAGGCATAGGGCATGGTGCTTTTCGCTAATTCCAGAGTTTTCTGATCGGAGTGTGAAGAAAGATAGATAAACGGGATACTTAAGTGCTCTCTAATGAATTCGGCCACATCCAAACCACTCTTCTTCCCTCCCAATTGAATATCCAAAATAACTATATCAACTGGCTGAGTTTTGAGCACGTTAAGAGCAGCATAATAATCAAATGCAGGCTCTAAAACCTCATAATCCAAATTGCGCAGCGTATCACAGAGATCGTCCGCAATGAGCACCTCATTTTCAACTACAAGTACCTTAGTCATCATTAGCTTAGTAGTCCCTTAAAAAGATAAAAGGGGTACAGTGTCTTAGCAATGAAGATACAGATTAAGTGGTTCTTTTAAAGGGGAATGGCATAAAATAAAAGAGCCCCACGAAATTCGAGGGGCTCTTTTTTTATAGTTAGTTAATATTAACCATTCATAGAAATGAGGAACTCGTTGTTGTCTCTTGTTCCTTTCATTCTGTCGAGCAGGAATTCCATAGCTTCTACTGAGTTCATGTCTGCCATGAACTTGCGTAAAATCCATACTCTCTGAAGTTCTTCTTTGCTCATGAGCAAATCTTCTCTTCTGGTTCCCGAAGCAGGCACATCGATAGCAGGATATACACGCTTGTTGGAAAGCTTTCTGTCCAACTGAAGTTCCATGTTACCAGTACCTTTGAATTCTTCAAAGATTACCTCATCCATTTTAGAACCAGTCTCGATCAAGGCCGTAGCGATGATAGAAAGTGAACCTCCATTCTCTACATTACGAGCCGCTCCGAAGAATCTCTTAGGCTTGTGCAACGCATTAGCGTCTACACCACCAGAAAGAATCTTACCAGATGAAGGAACAACTGTATTGTACGCTCTGGCTAAACGAGTGATTGAATCTAGAAGAATCACCACATCGTGGCCACACTCTACCATTCTCTTGGCTTTCTCTAACACAATGTTAGAAACCTTTACGTGACGCTCAGCTTGCTCATCGAAGGTTGAAGAAATAACTTCAGCCTTCACACTTCTTGCCATATCTGTAACCTCTTCCGGACGCTCATCGATCAAAAGGATGATCAAGTAACACTCAGGGTGATTTTCAGCAATGGCATTGGCAATTTCTTTCAAAAGAACCGTCTTACCCGTTTTAGGCTGAGCCACAATCATACCTCTTTGCCCTTTACCAATTGGAGCAAACATGTCCAAAATTCTGGTAGACATTAGAGATGGCTTAGTGCTCAACTTTAATTTTTCCTCTGGGAAAAGTGGCGTAAGATATTCGAAAGCTACTCTGTCTCTGATTTCCTCAGTTGTCTTTCCATTTACTGATTCAACTCTTAATAGAGCAAAGTACTTTTCTCCCTCTTTTGGAGGTCTGATTTGTCCTTTAACAGTGTCGCCAGTTTTCAAACCAAACAATTTGATTTGTGAAGGTGACACATAAATATCATCCGGACTAGCCAGATAGTTATAGTCAGAAGATCGAAGGAAGCCGTAGCCATCCTGCATCATTTCAAGTACACCCTCATTTTCAATTAGACCATCAAAATCTTTGATGTTCTGGTTGTACTCTTGCTTTTTGTTTCTTCTGTTGTCTTTTCTTTCAGGTCTTTCCTGTTTTTCACCAGAATCCTGATTTTCAGCTTTTGGCTCTTTCTTTCTCTCAGGTCTCTCTGGTCTTTCAGGCTTCTCTTGAGGCGCATCTTCTTTCGATGACTCTGCAGCTTCAGTTACGTTCTCCCTTTTAGGGCGTCTGTCAGACTTATCGTTTCTAGGACCTCTAGGTGGCTTTTGATTTTGCTCCCTTTCTTTAGGAGCTTCTTTTTTCTCTTCCGGTGATTTTTCTTCAGCTTTTTCTGAATCCGCTTTCTTCGGTAGTTTCTCGTCTGGTGTAATGGCCTGCTGATCGAGGATAGCGTAGATGAGATCTTGCTTGTTCAGCTTTTTGAAGTTTTTTACACCAAGATTCTCAGCAATTTCTTTCAATTCCGAAAGAAGTCTGAGCTTCAGTTCTTCGATGTTATACATAATAAATTTATTGGGGAATCTCCTCGGAGAGGTAGATTTTAAAAATGATTTCGGTTAAATGAATTGTAGTTAGTGATGAATATTGGAAAGCATCCGATCATCTAAGGACATACAATATTAGACCAAACATTTAAACTCTCAAAATTTAGACCTCGTTTTTCTTCTTTACCAAGCTTTTCAGGCAGATTTGAGGCTTTTATTTCCAATGAAATAGATAATTTAGCGGCCTAAATTGAAAAACTGATGCTTCAGGTAAACAACGTTATTGCGGAGAAAGACAGATATGTGACCGGATTGAAGAAAAGAAACATCTCCAATGCGGAAGAATTACTGAATGAGGTAATTCAACTGGATGAATTGAGAAAGAGCACCCAGCAAGAACTTGACTCCAACTTATCTGAAGCCAACAATATTGCCAAGCAAATTGGTACTTTGATGAAGGAAGGCAAAAGGGATGAAGCCGAAAAGGTAAAAACCAGAACTTCTGAATTGAAGCGATTGAATAAAGACTTAAGCGAAAAGCTGAATGATATTCAGAACGAGCTTACCCAAAAGCTCTACAACATTCCCAATATTCCAAACGACTCTGTTCCTGCTGGAAACAGCGATTCAGACAATGAGGAGATTAAGAAAGTTGGTGATATTCCAACTTTGCCGGAAGGATCTGTCCCTCATTGGGACCTGATCAAAAAGCATGACATCATCGACTTTGATCTGGGTATTAAAATAACGGGAGCTGGTTTTCCGGTTTATAAAGGAAAAGGCGCCAGATTACAGAGGGCCTTGGTCAATTTCTTTTTAGACGAAGCTGTAAAAGCAGGCTATGCTGAGATTCAACCTCCAATAGTGGTAAACGAAGCCAGCGGCTATGGTACCGGCCAGTTACCTGACAAAGAAGGCCAGATGTATCATATAGGTGAAGAAAACCTCTTCCTTATACCTACTGCCGAGGTTCCAATTACCAATCTTTATAGAGATGTAATCCTCGATGAGAAGGAATTACCGGTTAAGAATGTGGGCTTCACCCCTTGTTTCAGACGTGAAGCAGGTAGCTGGGGTGCTCATGTAAGAGGACTCAACAGGCTTCATCAGTTCGACAAGGTAGAGATTGTTCAGGTAAGGAAACCGGAAGAATCTTATCAAGCATTGGAAGAAATGTGTGCCCATGTTGAGCATTTGCTATCTAGCCTCAATTTGCCTTACAGAATTCTAAGACTTTGTGGTGGAGACTTGGGTTTCACTTCAGCCATTACTTTCGACTTTGAAGTCTATTCTGCTGCACAAGAGAAATGGTTGGAAGTAAGCTCTGTTTCAAACTTTGAAACCTATCAGTCCAACCGACTTAAGCTGAGATATAAGGACGACCAGAAAAAATCTGTATTGCTCCATACTCTCAACGGAAGCGCCATGGCTTTGCCAAGAATTATTGCTTCCATTTTAGAAAACAACCAAGATGAAACCGGTATCAACATTCCAGAAATATTACATTCTTACACCGGATTCAGACGTATTTAGAACATTAAATTGGTCAGGCAATCAGCACTCAGTATATTCGTTTTTTGAGGAGAAGAATACTGAGTGTTGAATCATCTAAGCCGACTTTTTATTGGATTTTGCTTGACAATTATTTGTCTCTCTGCTAAAGCCCAAACGTTTTCAGTGAGCGCGCAGCCAACTGTCTGCTATGATGCCAGTCAACCTTTAAGACTATCTGATATTGTAACCATTCAAGGGAATGATGCTGACATTATTCAAGGGCTTCAAATTTCTATAGTTTCTTTGTTCGACCGAACTGATTCATTCAGCTTTGCAGGCGGCTCTGGGCCTGTCTCTGGAAACTACGATGAAAACGTAGGAATCCTTGAATTATCGGGAAATGCGAGCATTGCACAATACAAAACAGCTCTAACCCAAAGCTACTTCCACACACTTACTCCTGAAAAATCAAAGTCAATTAACGTAACCATTTCAGGGGTAGACTTTCTCTATGAAACCGGCCACTTCTATAAGTTTTTCCCTGCTGCTGGAATTTCGTGGTCAGAAGCTAAAACTGCAGCAGAGAACGAATCATTGTACGGCCTTCAAGGCTACCTAACCACCATCACTACCGCTTCTGAGAATAGTTTTATTCTAGCCAGAGTAAGTGGATCAGCATGGATTGGCGCAAGTGATGCAGAAACTGAAAACACTTGGAAATGGGTGACAGGGCCGGAAGCAGGGCAAGCTTTTTGGCAAGGCCTTGCTGGAGGAAGTTCCGTAAATGGAATGTTCAGCAACTGGAACACTGGAGAACCTAACCAATCTGGAGAAGAAGACTATGCTCATATGATGGACTGGACTGACCCTCCCGGCAGATGGAACGACTTGCCTGATGTAGGAGGTCAAGGTGACTATGCGCCAACGGGATATATTGTTGAATATGGTGGGATGCCGGGTGAACCCAATGTGCTGGATGACTTGAGTAAAACCATTATTCTGGATCCCGAAGTAAGTTTTAATCTAAGTGGAGCTATCTCTGTTTGCCCTAACATTCAAGGGGTTACCTATAGTGTCGAAGATGTTTCTGGCTATACTTATGATTGGAGTGTTGCTGGAGGAACTATAGCGAGAGGGCAGGGAACTTCAGAGATTATTGTCGATTGGCAAGGCACCAACCCGACAGCAGCGGTTAATGTTGATATTACTTCACCCATAGTTTGTACTTACAGTCTCAATCTTGACGTAAAAATTAACGAGCAATTGGAACCTCTAATTCCGGATGGCACCAATAAAGTTTGCTATACAGACATCAATACGCCACAAACTTACAGCACTCCAAACACCAATGGCTCGGATTACAATTGGTTTGTTACAAATGGAACAATTACCAATGGACAAGGCACCAATGAAATAAATGTTCTTTGGAATGGTCCTGGCATGGGGCAAGTATTTTTCACAGAATCTACCTCAACAGCCACCGATGTCTGCGATGGAGATTCACCAATACTTTCGGTAGAAATAAAAGAAGAGATTGTCCCCGTTTTAAACACTCAAAATGTAAGCTGCTATGCCGGTTCTGATGGTGAGGCTGTTATTGAAAGTGTGAATGGGTCTTCTTCATTTGGTGTGGTTTGGAACACACTTGGCTCGGGAGTACCTAATGGAAATGCTATTACCGGACTACCAGCCGGAACCTACTCCGCAGAAATTACTTTTGAAGGGTGTACCATTAATCTTCCCTTTACTATTACCGAGCCGCCCGAATTGATTGGAAGTATTCAAGCTACAGATGCCACCTGTTTCGGAGCTGCCAATGGAACCGCTCAGGTAACTGTTTCAGGAGGAACAGGAGCTTACAGATACAGTTGGAGTCACAATGGAAACAGTAGTTCTGATTTTGCCAGTAACATTCCGGAAGGAAACCACAGCGTAGAAATATTAGACGACAATGATTGTTCCCTGATACTGAATTTCACTATAAATGAGCCCCCTCTGCTAAAAATAGATAGCATTTCAACCAGAAAAGCCAGCTGCCCTGAATTAGCCGATGGTGAGTTGGAGGCTTTTGTTAGCGGAGGAACTCCTCCTTATAATTATAGCTGGACAGACAACTCTTCCACAGCTGCAATTGCCTCTGGTTTTGCCAAAGGCAATTATCAGGTAGTGGTTACTGATGCCAATGGCTGCACTACCTCCGATTCACAAATAGTAGAAGAAGCCACACCAAAAATTGTATTGCCGAATGCCTTTAGCCCAAATGCAGATAATAGTAATGATACTTTCAGACCGGCCAACTCATGCCCTGTAGAATATCAACTAACAGTTTACAGTAG
>JABXIP010000268.1 GCA_013373005.1 Cytophagia bacterium
CAGAGATGAAATCCAAAAATAAAGATATAGGATTTCATCTCACAATTCAGCTTTTATTAACTATCAAACCTTTGGCTTAGCCCAGCCATTGTGGTAAGTAGCTTTAATAAGAGCATTTGCCTCCTTATCGTTTCCGAAATTCTTCTTCTCATTGTCCCAGTATACTTTGCGCCCTGTTTTGAAGGCCACATTACCCATATGCGCATTAATGGCAGCCACACTACCGGTAAATGGAGTACACTTGGCATTAGAAGGATCATTTTTCTGAATAGACTCAATAAAGTTTCTGGTGTGGAAATCGAGATAATTACCCTGAGTCTTTTCAGCAGCAATTTCTGCCATAAGCGTATGCCTTTGGCCATCTACCTGCTCATCTTCCACAATCACTTCAAAACCTCCACGGTTTAATACTAGGGTTCCATTGTTACCAATAAATGCAATCCCTTCATTTCGGCCATAGTTTCCATTGTCAATACCTGTGGCATGTTCCCAAAGCATATTGAACTTATCATACTCAAATACAGCCTGAAGGGTATCTGGAGTTTCAGAAGCATCATCAGGATACGCTAGTTTTCCACCTGCAGCCATTACCGATTTTGGCGCCCTGGCCTGCATAGCAAATAGTGCAATGTCAATTTCGTGCACACCCCAGTCGGTCATCAAACCTCCTGCATAATCCCAATACCACCTAAAGTTAAAGTGGAAACGGTTAGGGTTGAACGCTCTTTTAGGAGCCGGCCCTAGCCACATGTCGTAGTCTACGCCAGCAGGAGCAGCAGAGTCAGGCTGTACAGGAACAGGCTTCATCCAGCCCTGATAAGCCCAAACTTTCACTAAGCGAATATTCCCTAGCTGACCACTTCTTACGATATCAATAGCTTTCTCATAGTGAGTTCCGCTTCGTTGCCATTGGCCCACCTGCACTACTTGCTTGTTGTACTTTCTGGCCGCAGCTTCCATGATGTAGCATTCTTCCACAGAATTGGCCAGGGGCTTTTCAACATATACATGCTTTCCGGCTTCCAGAGCATCAACCATTATTTTACAGTGCCAATGGTCAGGTGTACCAATGACAACTGCATCGATATCCTTGTTCTCTAAAAGCTTTCTGTAATCTTTATAAGTGGTTGGTGTGTTCTCTCTTAGCTTCTTGTAGTCTGCCTTTCTTCTTTCCAGCACACTGTCATCCACATCGCACAAGCCAATGACTCTGATGTTATTCATTTTTAAATGCGATGAAATGTTGGACCAGCCCATTCCATTACAGCCAATTACCCCCATATTGACAATGTCATTCTGAGAGCCCATTTGAGCGGCCGAAACAAAGGAAGGGAAAGCGCTTAGCCCAAGGGCAAAGGCTGAAGTTGATTTGATGAAGTTTCTTCTCGATTTTTCCATAATGCGTTTCGTTGAGATAAAAAATTGCTCAAGAAGATAAGGAAAATACCGCTTTAAAAACAGATGATTATATAAGACAAAAGCCACCCGTACGGTGGCTTTACTTGTATGTACTATAATTAAATAGTACCCCAACCAAATGGTCTGTTAACTGTTTCTTTAATTTCTTAAATCCCCTTTGCGTTTAAACTTGGAGCAATGTGAAAGGCTATTCTATCGAGAATAGACATCTTAAGAATGCTATTGTTAAAATTATTTCCCAAAGCAGCATCAATAGCTGCCTTCAGATTAGTAAACTCAATAGGTTTGGAAATAAAGGCAAAGGGTTTTGTTGTCTTGGCCTTCTCAAGCAATTGGGGCTCTACTGCTGCTGAATAGTAAATAAAAGGCATATTGGAGCTCACCCTAATAAACTTGGCCACATCTATCCCTGTTCTTTCACCCTCAAGGTTGACATCAAGAATGGCCAAATCGGGATCGTGGTCTTCAAACTGACTTATCGCTTCCTCATAGTTTTTAGCAATCGAGCAGGGAGTAAATCCGGCCAATTCCAGAAAATCAAAAATGTTCTCAGCAATCGCTATGTTGTCTTCTACAATGAGTATTTTCTTTGTCATGGTATTGGTGAATAAAACCTTCGGTCAAGTTAGTCTTACATATGCTGGCCGTAAATAGACCTTAAGGTTCATTTTATTGAATTAACGCTTGAGAAATGGCGTTTTTAAGCTCCTCATCTACAAAAGGCTTAACCAAGTAGGCATGTGGCTTCGTTCTTTTCCCTCTGGCGGAGGTCGGCTCATCATCAAAAACCGTCAGATAGATAATGGGGGTTTTATGGCTTTCTCTCAGCCATTCTGCAAATTCTATACCCGTCTTTTTGCTATTGAGTCGAATATCCAGAATGATCAGATCTGGTAAATTGCTTTTAAAAGAGTCTATTGCCTGCGCGAAGCTAAACGCAGGATTCAGAGGAGAGCAACCCAGTTCTTCCACTATTCTGGAAATGTCATCAGCTACAATAACCTCGTTTTCAACAATAAGGACTCTTTTATTCTGCCAGGTCAATGAAGAGGAAATTAGATCTTAAAATTACCCAATTCATAACCCTGGGTAAATAGACCTAAAGGCTCATTTCTATTAGCTCTTTACAAACTCGCTTTGCGTGAAGTAAATTCTGAAAATTGCTCCATCTCGATATTCGTACTCATATTTGCCGTGTAGCTGCATCGCCAAGCGACTTACCAACCAA
>JABXIP010000320.1 GCA_013373005.1 Cytophagia bacterium
CGATAGATGAAAACAATTTCAGCAACCCACAGGGTGATATTGAATATAGGTCTTCCGATGAATTCAAGCTTCATTTCCTATCCAACGACCAGTTTGAATTGATTTCGATGGAAGGTGATAAAGTCTTGTTCAATCGAGCCAATAATGAAGCTTCTATGACTGAGGAACTCAAGTCACTCGAAGGAAATTACAAAAGCGAAGACATCAAGTCGACCTTTAAAGTGACCACTACAGACTCTGGAATTATCATGAACCTGGAACATGCGCCTATGCAGAGAATTCCGTTTCAGCCAGTACACAAAGACATTTTTCAATTCAGAAGAATGACGGTTCGCTTTTTAAGAGACAAGTCAGGAAAAGTGGTTGCCATGGAATACAGTAACCCGGTATTGAGCAAGGTAAATTTCACTAGAATCGACTAGTTGATAGCAGGGCAATTTGGATGTATGTAAATTGTAGAGAATGAGTGTCGCAGTCACCGAAATGAAACATAAAGCCGATGAATACTTCGTTCAGGAAGGCTCTATAGTTCGCCAAATCTGGGGGGAAAGCGATACCATTCTTCTGATTTTTGCAGGCGGAGCAGCTGAGTTTGCATTAAGCAAGGCAGTCGACTGGCTTTTCTTTACAGGCAAACTGCCTTCTGACCCAATAGGGAGATTGTTTTCTACCGTTAACTATGCCAAACGTATTGTTTTTTCCGGAGAGAAAGATGCGCAAAAAGCCATTCAGGATATCAACGCTATCCATCATGGACTTGAAAAGCGAAGAGGCTATAGTATTCCCGTATGGGCTTATCGCGATGTGCTTTTTATGCTGATTGATTATTCCATTCGAGCTTATGAAACGCTGGAACGCCCACTTACAGAAACAGAAAAGGAGGAAATCTTAAGGGTGTTTAACAAGCTGGGAAATGGCATGCAAATTCCTGAATTACCTCAAAGCTTCGGTGATTGGGAAATAGCCCGGGAAGAGCACTTGCTAGCCAACCTGAATTATACAAGGTACACCAAAGACTTGTTCGATCAGTACAGGAAGCAATTGGGTAAGATCCGATATGAAATGCTAATCGGACTGCAAGGCATAATAGTTCCCACAAGGGTACATGAACTGATGGGCTTCAAAAAGGCATCTATCTACCCCACTCTTATCTCAGGCTATAAACTGACTAAGACTATGCATCTGGATGATTTCTTTAAGGATTTGATTCTGCCTTCGAAGTATAAGGCGGATATTAAAGGGCTGGATGAACACAAGGTCAATCCCGTTTCAAAGTAGGTTTGTTTTACCGCGAAGATCGCTGAAAACGCAGAGTTTTGTTTTGGACAAAGGGAATTGGGGAATTAGGAATTGCTATTTTTGTAAACCTGCCACCGTCTGTTTTTGCCGTCATTGCACCGCCCAAAATCAACTGATACACTCCACCCCCTCAGAGTCCCTTTCAGGAGACTCTGAGGAAGGTCCTATACAATCATCAGAATCCTCTGCTAGTGACTCTGATGGTGGTGCGGAAATTAAATCAAACTCTGCCTTCTGGCTTTTTGAACGGCTTCCAGCTTGTTATGCACCTGCAGCTTTTTGTAGATATTTTCAATGTGCTTGCGAACTGTACTTGGTGATAAAAAAAGGTTATTCGCGATGACCGTATAGCTCAAACCTTCAGCCAGTTGCTCCAGTACCTCCTGCTCTCGGTTGCTTAATTCCGTAATATCTTCTTCTATTTTGAACGACTCTTGTTTTTCAGGAAAACGAAGTAATTTGAGTGTTTTTACAGCAATTGATGGACTCATCGCTGCACCACCTTCAAGAGTTTCCTTAATGGCTTTGTAAAGCTTCTCCCCCTCTATTTCCTTCAGTAAATATCCATCAGCTCCGGCACGTATGGCGTTGAAGATGTTTTCATCATTATCGAAAACAGTCAGCATGAGCACTTTGATGTGTGGGTATTTTTGCTTGACGATATTGACGGTTTCGATACCATCGAGCACAGGCATTTCAATATCCATCAGCACCAGATCCAAGTTATGGTTCTTCTCCAGTTTGGCCAGAAATTCACTACCATTGTGGACAGTATACTTGATATCCACATCTTCATAACCTGACAATTTCTCATTGATAGCCCTTGCTAAAAATGTGTTGTCATCTACTATCGCCAACCGTGTTTTCATCGTTTCTGCACTATTATTTTTTCGTCACCCTGAATTTATTTCAGGGTCTTTAAATTCTTGATCTAGGTATAATAGATCCTGAAACAAGTTCAGGATGACGGTACCGAAGCTATTTTACACCCCTAAACTTTTCCCGATCCCACCCCTGCCCTAAAGGTTGAAAGATCAAGCCACTACTTTTTCTTAACTCTCCTTTAGGGCTCCGAAGCATTGGAGTTAGGGGTAACCTCTAAACCTCCACCCTCAACTCTACCCTCGTTCCTTCTCCAACCACACTACTCAGACTAAACTCAATTCCGGCTTTCTCTGAACGGTTTTTCATAATATACAAACCATTACCAGAGCCTTGAAGATCGGTATCGAAGCCCTTACCAAAGTCTTGCACTACAATTTCTATTCTGTCAGAAGTGTCTTTGAAGGCCACTAATACCTCTTTCGTTTCTGAATGCTTCACTGCATTATTGATGCACTCCTGAATGATCCTGAATAGATTCATCCCCACAAAAGCATTCAACACCTTATCGCTTGGTTCAGCTTCAGTGCGTACCCTAATGTTATCATCGGTTGCATCGTGAATAGTAGCTGCCAGCTGCTGCGTTCTCTCCTGAATATCTTCCAGGCTGATTTCATCCTTGTTCATCGCCCAGATGGTATCGCGCAGTTCTGAGATGGTCACCAAAGTGAATTGCTTCATCTGCATCAGTTTTTCAGCTAGGAAAACTTCCCCCTTTCCAATTCCCTTTCTCGTAGTATCGGTGATTGAGGTAATATAGGTGAGCTGTGAACCAATATTATCGTGCAGGTCTCTGGCAATTCTGATGCGTTGTTCCTTGAGGTTTTCTTGGGCTTTAGCTTCAGCCAGAGCACGTTCCAACGCTGCTTCATTTTTGATTCTTTCAGCTTTCAATCGCTGAACACGTATGAGCGATGTCCCCACGACCAACAGCACAATCACCAAACCACCACCGGCCATCAGTAGATTGTTTCTCCTTTTCAGTGTCAATTCACTTTCGATGAGCTCGTTTCGTTGACGAAGAATTTCATTTTCTTTTTGCTCCGTTTCATACTGCTCTTTCAACTTCAGCACCTCCTTGGCTTTTTCAGTCAAAAACAGGCTATCCTGAGCAGAAGTACTCTTTTGCATGTAGGCCAGAGCCTCTTTATAGTTGCGCTGATTTTCATAAATTCTGGAGAGTGTAAGTGCAGTTTTCTGCTGGAAAGTAAGCAGATCGTCTGCTACTGCTCCCTGATATGCTTCAATTCCTAAGCTGGAAGCCTCTGCATAGCTTCCTCTTCTATTCAACACATCCGCCAGATGCATTTTGAGGAAGATCACCTCGTATTTATCTCCTCTTTCTTGCTGAAGCGCTAAAGCCTTTTTAAGTGCTTCTTCAGCCTCATCTAAATTGCCAAGTCCCTTTTGGGCTATCCCAATGTTTGTATAACTGTAGCCAGTTACTAGCCTTTGACCTATTTCATTGAACATCTCCAATGACTTTTCTGCATACACTAAAGCCTCTTCGTACCGTTCAAATTCATTGTTGAGCAGGGCCAAGTTATTCTCAATAGCCGCCAGATAAAATCCATTACCAAACTTCTCATACATCTGTCTGGCTTTTTGATTTGCTGCCATTGACAGATCATATTCCTTTATCACTCTATATTGATTAGCTAGGTTCAAATGCATGGCAGCCATACTCTGCGTATCCTGAACGATTTCATAGCCGGATAACGCCATTAGTGAATAGTGGATAGCGGAATCCATGGCGCCAGTCTTTTCATAAACAGCACCAAGGTTGTGCCAAATATAAGTCTCCATTCTTGGCCATTTAGCAGTATCGACTAAAGCCAGCGCAGACTTAAGAGAGACCTCAGCTTCGTCAAAACTACCCGCTTCAAGGTGCAGAATACCAATATTCATTAGCGTTCTACTCTGCAGGTTTACGTCCTTATACTGCACAGCCATCTCATTCGCCATTCGAGTATAGTACCAGGCACTGTCTCTATTGATAAATCTGTATCTATAACCTATCTCGCCATAAGCTTTAGCCTTTTCCAGACCAGTCTTTATCCTCAGCGAATCTTTATAAGCCTCAATCTCCACTTGCTGCTGATTTTGGGCTGCAGCAACAACACTCCACAGGAATAGAGTTATCGAAAGGAATAGGCGAATGTGTTTAGTTAAAGGCATCACTAAAAATATACAACAAACTGAAATGAACTACTCTTTGAATTTCAAACTATTCCAAATAATTGAAGAACAGCCCTTTTTGCCAATATCTTCGAAGGAGCTGATAGCTGAATTTTCGTTAGATTGAAAGATAAAAACCACCCCAACTTCCGCCTTTGGTGTAGGCCGAACCAGCATGGCTTGAATATGGTAATCCCCAACAAACTGGGCATCTGGTCTATGAATCTTCCCTATGGTCTGAAACATAGGATACTCATTACCATCGAACTCCTTTTTGCCAAGAAATTCATTCCTTAGCTCAAAATTATTGACATACATTTGGCGAAATTGTCCAAGCAAATTTTCATTTAACGCATCCATTGTCTCTTCGTCATTACCATCCATGGTATAGTAACCAATGGAGATCATTTCCTTGCGATTTCCAGCTTCATCATTCGAAAAAAAGGTGGCGTAATTGTAGTTCTTTTGACCTGCTTTTGCCGGAGTAAATTCCATCTCAGTCGGGTATTTCAACTCAAAGCTGATCTCAGGAAGTCCAGCCTGCTGCGCATATTCCGCATCCAGAGAAAGCGATTTTATTTCTCCACAATTCTGAAGTGACTGCTGTCCCTTGCTTTCGCAAGCAAGAGACAACAGCACCATGAACATTGCTAAATATCTCAATTGAAAGGTCATCAGTGCTTAGTTCGCCTTATCGGCCATGGCTTGCACTGTACTTTTTAAGAAAGCATCTACTCCCAATTCTGCACCTTTGAGGTATAATGCCGGATCACATTTCACAGTAGCAAAGTTGGCATCTTCTCTGTTCTCAACTCGCCAAACCCTAAGTACTCCCATGTCTGTTCCACGTTTGTCGGTATCGGCATTCTGACCCGCTTCAAACTTTTGTCTCTCCATCACATCAGCCACCTCTACACCTCCTTTGGCCATAAAGGTGCCCATGCCGAATCGGTTAGTACTGGCTTCACTGATTTTGAAAGTTGTTTCAGCATTTACCTGTGCAGAACCTGCATGTCGATTCAAAGTTCTTGAAAGCTCGCTTTGACTGTTTTCAAAAACGATAACTTCTAACACTACTTTATTGAAGATATAATCGGTTTTCTGATTGATCACTTTATTCTCTGTGCTTGTCTCATAATCTGCCAGTTTGGAAAGTGGACTTCCATTTTCCTTATCGACAGTTCTTTGAGCCACAACAAACTTTTGTATCGAAGGACGGGTGAGAATAACCCCGAACTCCTTGCCTTGCTCAGGACCCGAGCCAGCTTTCAGCTCCCATCTATCCTCACGATTCTTCTCATAGGCCTTGTTTTCCCACAACTCCTCTATTGGAGCAATTTCGAAACCTTGGGCTTTTAGATCGGCCACATATTCTGCGTACAATTGATCTGTTAGGGTTTGAAGGTCGTCTGGATTTAAGCCATCAAGCACTACGGTAAGGGAAGCTTTGGCATCTCCTTTTATACCTCCGCGCCACATTTTGCCACCTTTTTTCTCGTCTTCCAGATTGAGTGCGGTCTGATAATTCACCTGGAAATCGGCAATCATAATGCGCTTGGCTTCTTTGCGATAGTTCAAGTTAGCAGGACCGAGTTTCTTGATATTAACGTCTTCAACCTTCTGACCGAAAGCAGTGAGGGCTGTGAATACAATTAGCAGAGTAGCTAAAATAAGTTTTCTTTTCATGATGAATTTCTTTTGAATGGATTGAAAATCTGAAACAAACATAGACCAGTACTCTACGGCATTCAATAAGGCAATTGACGTAAAGTTGGGGATCGGTTGATCGGAAATCAGTATATCAGAAATCAGGAAACAGAAAACAGAAAATGCCTGTTCGAACCGTCATTGCGAGGAACAAAATGAACGCAGTGGAATTTTGTGACGTGGCAATCTGTCTGTTCAGAGCTGTTGATCTCCTAACAGACAGATTGCTTTGTCATGAAACCTTGTTATCACAGGTTTCATTTCTCGCAAGGACGGTAAAAAGCTATCTAAACATCAAAATACACGTAGCTCAATACTCCGAGCACAAAGGCTGCGAGAATGAGGATTGAATTGATTCGAACGAGCCTGGGGTTCAATCCTTTATAAGTTGAAAATGCATTAAAAGCGATAGCCAGTATCAAAGCCGGTAAACTCAAATACAGATTGAAAAGGTAAAACCAAAACCAACTGGTACAGAGTCCCCAAACCGCTAGAATGGAGGTAAGCACGGGAATGGCTTTTAGCATTTTCAGTCGTCCGTTCTCTGAAAACTGAACATGCAAAAAGAGTAAAAGCAGGGTAATGAACCCTGCAATTACAATCAACCTAGAGACTAATCCAGACATATATAGTTTTTAATCGTTACGTCCACCCCCTACACCCCCCGCCAGCGGGGGACACTTAGGCCGATGTAGCTGCGGTTTGCACGAATACCCTCCGCTGGCGGAGGTGGTCGAAGACCGGAGGTGGACTTTTAACCCCCTCAATACCCCGTATAAATAAATGGTGCCCAGAAATACGGATGTTCATGTCCTTCAAACTCTCCTTTAATGAAACTCCTTTTTACATCCGTAATGGCTGCTGAAGTTGCCATACCTCCATTGAAAACACGGTTATAGAGGTGCACAGTCAGAAACATGGTCCCCGTATCGCTAACGCTCCATAAGGAAGTGAGTGTACTGTTGGCTCCTGCATTGAAAAGTGCCTGATTCAGGCCTTTGATACCATCGCCAGGAGATTCAACTCCCAAGGCAGTTTGACAAGCACTGAGCATTACAAAATCTACCGGCAGGTTCAGTTTCTCCAACTCTCCTACTACCAACATTCCATCTTCCCCATTCACTGGCTGCGGTTTGACTGTCATGGCAATACTGCTCAGATCAAAGACATAAGGATGCACACTGGCATGACTCGAAAGATGTACAGCTCGGTACTTGCCCAACTCTCCTGCCGCACTCATTCGCTTAAGCTCGTTTTCTGTCATCATATCATCCAAACGTGTATCGGTTTTTGGGACAATTTCCTGAATGACTGCCACCTCTTTGCGACCTCCTTCCAGATATGCCATCGGTTCATCAGTCTGGAATGTTGCAAATGCATAATCCAATGGCTGGCTCTTCTTCAGGTCTTCACGAACACGATAACGGAGCTTCTCAAGGTCGCCAATTGAACTGAGCGGTGCCTTGGGTGCAGAATACAGATCATAAGTAGCACCTCCAAAACCCAGCACATTCATTTCGTAAGTCTTTTTAGGCTGCTTTCTGAGTGTATACAGCATAGCAGCACTAGGAATGTAACCGATTTCAAAACGCTCGGCCAGGTAGCGGCCCTGGTCATCAACCAGTGCATCGAAAGGAATAGTACCTAAAACTCCTTCAGGACTGATTGTTAGCTTATCTACCGTGAAAAGGTCAACATCAAGTCCGCTGATGAAGGTGTGATAAAAACGGTTCAACAGATCGGATAGGCTTTCCTTTTGGTAGAAAACGTATTGACCATCAACTACTTTGGCTTCCATATGCTTGCGCAGGTACTGGGTCAACAACTTGAATTCGCCCTTGGCAAAGGTATTTTCCAATCGTGTTTTCGCCCCGTTCAGATAGTCTAAATTCGGAGTTCTGAATTCGCTTTGGGCCTGCTCTTTTTCCAGCTCAATCAGCTGCTCCTTTTGGCTACTTAGTAAATCAGTGAAAGCACCTGCCGAGCGATTATACCTCACCACCACATCGTTTTTGGTCACCAGACACATGAGGTAAGTTCCTTCATAAGTGGTGCCCTTAGAAACATCGATAAACGACAGATAAGCTTCACCTTCACCCAAAACGGACTGCAATTCTTTCAGCGACAGTTGCTTCTTATCGCTTCGTTTGTCATTCAACAAAGCATAAGCACGGTTCGATTCGATAACATCATAAATCTTATCGAACTGCTTGGTTTCGTAGTATGCTCCGGCCAGAAAGCCGTTAATACGTTGGAATTTATCGAGGTATCCACGCTGCTCTAGCGGATCCATTTTTTCCAATAACTCAACCTCTTCTGCCCGAGCCTTTTCAAATTGAACAGCCGATTCTGCATACTTCTTTTGCTCCATCAGGCGAATTCCATCGTTATAAGCATTTCCTGTCGTAGCCATCGTTTCATTATCCAATAAATTGGCTACGCTGGAAAGTCCATTTTTCACATAAGACACATAGCTCATTTGTTCAATTCCCGGAGTTTTAAGGAAGTTTTCAGCCTGACGAGCGATGGTCCGAGCCTTCTCTATTTCCTTGTTAAAAGCATAAGCGCGTAGGATCACATAATAGGCCTCAGCGATGTATTCAGGTGATTTTAGCTTTGGTAATTGTCCTACGTATGAATCGGCCAAAGAAGCTGCATCTTTGTAATTTGCGCCTTCTGTCTTAGCCATTACCAAATAAAAATAAGCTTTGCCGAGCGTAGCCACTGAAGGCAAATTGCCACTCAAATCTGAAATAATGAGGTTGGAAGAAGCTTCTACTTTATCCCATCTTTTCATGGCCGATTGCACTCTGGCCAACCGCTCATAAGCCCTATACCTCGAAGCGATATTGTAATTGGTCTGGTCGAAAACGATCTTTTCCAAATGCGGCTCTAGCTTCTGACCAAACTCAAAATTTACCTTTTCAGATATGTTGGCAATATTTACCAGCGCCTCTACATACATCATTCTAGAAATCAGACCTTGCTTAACGGCCTCTTCGGCTTTTATCCAATCGGCTAAAGTCTGAGCAGCAGTTTCATTATTGGCGATTCCATCATAAGAAGCGCCAAGCGTAGAAGCCAAGTTCTCATAAGCCGCTTTGGCTCGTTTGACTCCCTCTTCATTATAATTGGCCAAATATCCTTTCGCTTTTTGAACCGTGGCAGATAAATCAGGATAACCAGCTAAGGAGTTGAGATAACCACTCATGCTCTGGTAATCGCGCTGCATATCTGCGGCCGCTTTGCCCACATTCTGCATGGTGCGCACATATTGCTGAACTTCCTGTGGTCGATTTGCGAACACAGAAAATATGAAACCGTAGAAACTGGAAACATTATCGTAGCTATTGTTTGCAACCGACCACTGCACAAAATCTGCGGCATCTTGCGGTTTACCAATGTCATAAAAGGCGGCAGCAGTCAATTGAAGAGCCACAGAATTGCCTGGATAGGTTTCGACCAGATTAGCTCCTGCCCGAAGTGCGGCATTGAAATCTTTGGCTTGCTTGGCCCGCTGATAAGCCGCATAATCGGGATGGGCTTCCATTTTGGCCGGTGGAATATTGATCTGAGCAAAGGCCAGGCTAAAGCTAAAAAATAGAATCATAACGAACAGAGAGCGCATAAAAGATAATGGCTCAAAAGAAATGAATGAATGCTTTCTCATGATTTGATTTTTCTCTAGTTGATGCTTACAAACCTAGCTTCTAGCCCAGTGCGGCTCAATAAGGCAATTGCCGTAATTGCTTCGGAGAAGCGGGGAATTAGTTGATTAGTCAATGGTCATTGGGGGAATGGGTGATTGGTTATCCGTTGATCGTTATTGGTTAATCGGAAATCAGAAAACGGACCCCAATGCCTCGGGGCAGAAAACAGGAGGAGCCTGTTATTGCCGTCATTGCGAGGAAGAAGTTTGACCTAAGTCAAACTTGTGACGCGGCAATCTGTCTGTTTAAACGTAGGTGCAAAGAACAGGAGACCTGCCTGCTGCAGGCAAGTTGCCACATTGCAAAATTCCACTGCGTTCATTTTTGCGCCTCGCAATGAACGGTAGCCGACAAACCCTCGGTGCGCATTCATTCTGAGGTAGTAGATAGAATGTCCACCTCCGTCCTACGGACACCTCCGCCAGCGGAGGACATTCCTGCAAGCCGCAGCTGCATCGGACTTAGCTGTCCCCCGCTGGCGGGGGGTGGGGGTGGACATGGCTACCGTGCACCAACACTTCCAAACCTCCCCCCTTGTAAATATTATCCTTATTCCCTTACTTCCATGGAAAAAACCACACACCAATTTTCAGCATAAAACGACCCAAAATAGAATGAAACAACCTCAAGACTTTTTTACGATTTATAAACAAGCGGCATGGGATCAAGACACCGAAGGCATGATCAACTTGTACCATGAAAATGTGGTGATTTACGACATGTGGGAAAATGGATACCAAACAGGATTGGCTGCATGGTCGGTAGCTGTGAAAGACTGGTTGGGTTCTCTGGGCGAAGAAAAAGTAAAGGTGACTTTTGAAATGATGGACCTTCAGGAAGGCAGTAACCTTGCCTTTGGCAGTGCCTTGATCACCTATGAGGCTATTTCTACTGATAATGAAGTACTTAGAGGAATGAAAAACAGACTAACAGTCGGTTTTCACAAAGAGCAAGACGAATGGAAAGTAATTCACCAACATACCTCAGCCCCTATTGACTCTGAGTTAGTCGCTATTTTGGATTTTGAGTAGGTGTAGGAAATAACCTCTGTATTCCATATCGACCACCTCCCGAAGTCTATTATGGCCGTCATTCTGAGGAAGTGGATGAGCCCTTAGGCGAATAAACGACCGAAAGAATCTCCATCGGTTTTGCACCAACACCTTCAAACTTCTACACGTCCCAACCTCAAAACATTCAAACCTCCAAACCTCCCGCCCTTGTTAATATTCTCTTAAATTCTTTACTTCCGAGAAGAAAAACACACACGTTCTTTTCAGACTTTGGTGCTTTTCTGGAAATTGAAATTATGCACGTTATACAACAAATGGGATTAGGCTAATTTGTGTTTCTTAAAAGTTATTAAAAAGCATATTCATAAAAGTGAACAAACACATTTCAAACAATCAAAACCAAATTTATATGCCACAAAAATTTAAAAAAGGAGATGTTGTAAAATTGAAATCTGGTGGGCCAACAATGACTATTGAAAAGTATCAATGGGAAACTGGATGGGATTATAGTCAAGAAAGTGACCACGTTGTCATTTGTACTTGGTTTGATAATGATGGCAAATTGGAATCTCGGCAATTTGAACAAGATGCCTTAATCAAAACTGAAGATGAGTAAAGGGAAAATCCTAACATTGATTGTGTTATTATTAGTGTTGATAGCAATTTTTACTTTATATCCGATTTTACTTGCTAGAGAATATCCAGATTTAACAAATAGAGGGACATTTGGGGATTCATTTGGCGCCCTAAATGCAATGATTTCTGGGTTGGCTTTTGCAGGAATAATATACACGATTATCCTTCAGCAAAATCAATTAAAAATGCAAAGTGAGGAACTTGGATTACAAAGAAATGAACTAGAACTAACAAGAAGGGAATTAAATCGTTCCGCATCAGCTCAAGAGAAATCGGAACAAGCACTAGCAAAACAAGCAGAGAATATGGAATTAACTTCTAAAATATCTCTGTACACAGCGATGTTAAATTCATGTGCTGATTTAATTTCAAAGGATTCTGGAATTAACTATGAGGAAAAGCAAAGAATAAGAAATAAAATGAAATCGCTATCTGCCAAACTCGAAGAAATTGGTGATGAAATGATAAAATGATATAACCGATAGCCTCTAGAATAATCAGTGAACGCTTGCTATCGTCTACCTCCAAAAATTCACTCACATTTTGAATTTGATGTATGCTAGAAAAGTTAGTGCTTTCAAGCCTACTACTTTTTATATACAAAACCGTCAAAAAAAGCAGCACCGTCTGTGCTGCTCTCTCAATTAAACAGGGACTAACCTGTGACTCAACTAAAGACTACTACTGACTAAATTCCAAAAGGGCAAAACCCAAATTCCAACTTGATGCGATACAAAGGCAAACTCTGCGTTCTCAGCGTCCTCTGCGGTTAAATTTTACCGCTAAGGGCGCTGAGAGCGCAAAGGTTAATCCTAGAAAAGATAAAACTCTTCTTTATTCAATTTCATCACACTCAGTGGTAGCTTGCCGTATTTGGGATAGAAAATGATGATCTTCTCTCCTACACTTAGGCTGTCATACAGAACAGTGCTGACCGATAATGTACCTCGAGTAGTAATGACTTTGTTTGTTCCTTTTCTGCGATTGCCGGTAACAGTGAGTTTGTCTTCTACCAAAGCCGTGACTCCGCGTTTATGCGCGTAGCCTTTGTTTCTAACGTATTCGCCTAACCTGCGCAAGGAGCTTACTCCCTGCCAAAGAGGTACTATAAACAAGGGAAACAGAACGATCAAGAACCCAATCAGTCCATTGGTAATCATTCCAAAAACGATGACCACAAAGGGCAGCATAAAAAGCAACTTGCGTTTGGTATATGTTCTGAAAATCTGCTTTAAGGCATGAAAATCAGCATCATTGAAGCGCTCTTCCCGGATTTCACTCTCCAGAAACTTGATATTGTCAGCACGGTTTTGATTGGTTGCCTGTGGATCTTCATTTTCTTTTGAGAGCACTGTTAAAGAAAGTGTAAGTCTGGATTTTGGTGCCCTGTCCATCACCACCGAAGAACCCACCTTCACTCGGGTATAGTGCTTATAGTCTACCGAAAACTCCTCATCGTTGATATAGAGGTAATAGTGTCTGGAAGAGCTTGAACTGGTTCGGGAACTACCCGACCTCCCTCCAGCAGAACCATGCGAAGAGGAAGTCTGGATGTTCAGCCGTTTGTCTGTAACAACTCCTGTAATGCGGTATTTGAATCCCCGCTTAATATCGATAACGGAGGTCCATACCATATAGCCGAGTATGCTCAGGAACAGTACTGCGAAACCCATGAAGATCTTCTCGCTGATGCCATCCTGAAAGAAGCTATCGTCCATGTTTTTGAAAGCCAGCTTGTAGAAAACTGCAAACATGGCCACTACCGCAAAGGGGAAGATGAGCATAGGAATCAGTTGCTTCCTGAGCTTCTTGATGTCTTCCGGTGAAAGTGAGAGTTGCTCTTTCATAGCTATTTCAGGCTGTTAGAAATGTAGATCCCCTCTAAGGTGTTGAAGACGAATTC
>JABXIP010000516.1 GCA_013373005.1 Cytophagia bacterium
AGTTACTGTTTCAGATGATGAAGATCCTGTGGTAATTACTCAAGATGTAACTGTTTACTTAGATGAGAATGGCAATGCCAGTATTTCTCCAGAACAAATTGACAACGGTTCAACTGATAATTCAGGTGGACAGTTAAGCTTCAGTTTAGACCAATCAACTTTTGATTGTGACGATTTGGGAGCCCGTAATGAAGCAACTATTGTTTCAGATAACACATGGTCTCAATCTACCGAGTCTA
Organism: Cytophagia bacterium; assembly: GCA_013373005.1. Lineage (GTDB taxonomy): Bacteria > Bacteroidota > Bacteroidia > Cytophagales > Cyclobacteriaceae > Roseivirga. Next base: position 240 of record JABXIP010000516.1, read on the forward strand.
TCAATACGCCTCAGCCTTTTGCTTCTGTAATAAGCAGCCTTCCTGCTGCGAGTACATACACTTTAGGAGCCACAGTTGACGATCCTTATGGACAAGACAACTTCTTCTCTCCAGCAATTCCTGGTGCACAGGCTATCAGATCATTCGGTTATATGAAGTTCTTCAGAAACAACTTTGAATTAACCGGTCGACCTCAATCTCTAAGATTGAGAGCAAGGGTTGATAATGTGATGGAAATCTTTATCAATGGAGTTTCTATTGGTTATGAAGGTGATTTTGATGGTGCGAACTTTAGTGGGCCAGTTTATCACGATCTATTCATTGATGGCAATGGAGTTCAAAATGGTTATGAAGAAGGAATGAAGTTCGATAAAGTGACTTCAGCTTCTATCTTAGACCTACTTCAAGCAGGAGATAATGAGATCGTTTTCGCTATCGGTAACTCTAATAACAATACCGATGATGGCGGATTTATGGTAAGAATGGATGCAGTTGCAGACGGTGTGCCGGTTGAACTAACTGTGACTGACCCTAGCGGAAATACATCTACAGGTCAAGCCTTTGTGGTTGTTAAGGATGAAATCGATCCAACCATCACATTGAATGGAGATGCTGTTGTTCAACACGAAGCTTATACGGCATACACTGATTTAGGAGCCACTGCTTCAGACAATTGTTCGGCAAATTTAACTACTGATAATCCTGTTGATGTAAATACTCCAGGTTCTTACACGGTTACTTACACTGCATTAGATGGATCTGGCAATGAGACCATTGCTACCAGAACGGTTCAGATTGTTGACTCAACTGATCCGGAGGTTCTTGTAAAGAAAATCACTATCGAACTTGATGCCAATGGACAGGTAACCATTGCGGGTATAGATGTTGATAATGGCTCCAACGATGCCAGCGGAATTTCTTCATATGAGTTGTCGCAATATACTTTTGGATGTGATGATCTTGGAGATAATGGTGTGACATTAACTGTGACCGATAACAATGGCAGAACAGCCTCAGCTATTACTACGGTAATTGTTGAAGATAATATTGCTCCAACCGCCATTACTCAAAATATCACAGTTTACCTTGATGAAAATGGTAACGCATCAATTACTCCTGATCAAATCAATAATGGAAGTTTCGATAATTGTGAAGTTGAAAACCTTACACTTGATATCGATTCATTCACCTGTGATGATTTGGGTGAAAATACAGTGACTTTAACCGCCTGGGATGGCCCGGTGGGCGATGGTCTCACAGGGTTCCAACTAGATCAATCAAGACCTTCATCTATCAATTTCGGACCGGCAACTGGTTATAGTGTGCTTTCTGCTGATATGAATGGTGATGGTAACATTGATTTGATTTATGGAGGCTATTGTGGATATCAGAATGAAGTAAGAATCAGTGATGGCAATGGCAACTTCACAGTTATTCCATTCGGCACAAATGCAGGTGGAGACTGTGTAGAACAAATCGATGTTGCAGATGTTGACGGTGATGGAGACATTGATGTAGTTGTTTCCAGACCTGCCAGAGTATTCTTAAACGATGGAAACGGTAATTTAACCGAATCTCAAGTAATTGGCGGAGCTAGAAAAGGAATTAATCTTGCCGATTACGATGGCGATGGCGATGTTGATTTGGCTTATGGTGGACCTGGTGCCCCTAGCATTTATAAGAATAACGGTTCAGGAAACTTTACCCTATTCTCGACAATTGCCGGATCATACGGGGAGAACGATTACTATGAAGATGGAGATATTGATGGTGATGGAGATATCGATTTGATCATTGCTCAAAGAGCATCGAATAACCAACCACCTAATGATGTCTATATCAATGATGGTAACGGAAACTTTACTGCTAAAGGCTTGAACCTTGGTACCAATTCGTATAGTAAACCATTAGTTCAGGATCTGGATGGAGATGGTGACCTTGACTTAGTATTTGCCAATAATAATGCCTCTCAACCAACACCTGTTTGGTTCAATGATGGCGCGGGTAACTTTACCAATGTTCAGAATATTGCACCAAATACTTCCACTTTCGGAATTAGAGCAGGTGATCTTGATTTAGATGGAGATATAGACCTATACTTAGGGAATAACGGTCCTAATGAGGCATGGCTTAATGATGGTACAGGTACTTTCGTTGCCTCTGGTGAGTTGCATGGAACTGGTTTGACCTGGGATGTTGTCTTGGGAGATTTTGATAACAATGGATCTCTGGATGCAGCTACTATGAAACCTGATGGCCAATTAAGCAGCAATGTTTGGTTCAATCAGGCTACTCCTGGAAGCAATAATGGTTCTGCCACAGCAATAGTTACCGTTGTTGATGCCATTGACCCAACAGTTGTTGGTAAGAATATTTCAGTTACACTTACTGCTTCTGGAACTGTTTCTATTGCACCTGAAGATGTACTGACGAGCGGTTCGGACAATTGTGGTCCTGTTACTTACTCAATCAACCGAGATACTTTTGGAGCTAATGATGCACTGAATAGCCCAGTAACAGTTCAATTAACAGGAACCGACCCAAGTGGAAACGAAACTTCGGTAGCTGTTCAGGTGACTGTCATTGACCCTGTTCCGACAGTGATTACAAAAGATATAACCGTTTATCTCGATGCGAGTGGTAATGTGACCATTGCCCCTGAAGACGTAGATGATGGATCAAGCTCTTTGGTTGGGCTATCAGGATTGTCACTGGATATTACCTCATTCAATTGTTCGAATGTTGGCAACAACACAGTGACCCTGACTGCCACCTCTACTTTAGGTAGTGAAGCATCTGGAACAGCGAATGTATATGTAGCTGATGAGATTGCACCAGTTATTACAGTTCAGAATGCTACAGTCCAGCTAGATCAGAATGGCTATGGAAGTATACAGCTTTCAGATATTCTTACTTCGGCAACAGATAATTGTGGTATAGCCAGTAGCACTGCTACCGACCTGAGCTTCGATTGTAGCGAGGTAGGAGATAACACTGTCACGGTAACAGTAACGGATGTAAATGGAAGAGTAACACAAGCCGATGTAACGGTAACAGTACTAGATGTACTACCAATCATTGCTGAGGCAGATAGTTTCACGCTAGATACCTGTGAGCCAATTACCTTCACCGCAGCTCAGCTATTGGGTAATGATTCCGACCCTTATGGCGAAACATTGAAGATTGATTTCGTAGGTCAGCCAAGCTCAGGTACCATTCAAGACAATGGAAATGGAACTTACACTTACACTCCTGGTCAGTCTACAAATCACGTTGCTACGGCAGAATATCTTGTAAAGAGAGATGATGGAACCATTGTGTTCTCAGGTAATGGTCACTTCTACGAGTTTGTACCTGCTCCTGGAATAACTTGGTCAGATGCCAAAGCTGCTGCTGAAGCAAGAACTTATAATGGACAGCAGGGTTATTTGGTAACTATCACAAGTTCAGCCGAGAATGATTTTGCCAAGTCGAAACTTCAAGGTCAAGGCTGGATAGGAGCAAATGACTCTCAGGCAGAAGGAGAGTGGAGATGGGTAACAGGTCCAGAAGCGGGAACATTGTTCTATACTAAATCTGCAGGTGCAGTGAATGGAGCCTATAACAACTGGGCAGGTGGAGAACCTAACGACTACACTACTTCGGGTTATTTTGTGAACGGAGAAGATGTTGCCCATTTCCTTTCAGACGGAAGATGGAATGACTATCCGAACGATATTGGCACCTCCATAGCAGGTTATGTAGTAGAATATGGTGGAAGTTCAGAAGATTGTAATATTCAGTCAACAACTACTGGAACCATCACCTTCGAATTGAATGACACTGTAGCACCAAATGCTATTGCTCAGAATATTACGATTGACCTCGATGCCAATGGCAATGCTTCAATCACTGCAGACATGATTGATGCAGGCTCGAATGACGCCTGTGGTATTGCAAGCTACGCTTTAAGCCAATACGACTTCGATTGTTCAAACGTTGGAGCCAACACAGTGACCCTGACAGTGACTGATGTGAACAACAATGTTAGCACAGCTACTGCGACAGTAACAGTAAGAGATGTTACAGCAGCTCAGGTAATCACTCAGGACATCACAGTAGAACTAGATGTTAATGGCAACGCCAGCATCACTACAGGTATGATCGACAATGGTTCGAATGACGCCTGTGGAATTGCCAGCTACGCTTTAAGCCAATATGACTTCGACTGTAGCCATGTAGGAGCTAACACGGTAACCTTAACAGTAACTGACAACAACGGCAACGTAAGCACAGGAACTGCAACGGTAACAGTAGAAGACAAGATTGCAGCCGAGGTAATCACTCAGAACATCACTGTTCAGCTTGATGCCACCGGCAACGCCAGCATCACTAGCGGAATGATTGACAATGGTTCAAATGACGCCTGTGGAATTGCAAGCTACGCCTTGAACCAATATGACTTCGATTGTAGTCATGTAGGAGCTAACACGGTAACTTTAACAGTGACTGACGTAAACGGTAATGTGAATCAATCAACAGCTACGGTTACGGTGAGAGATGTAACAGCTGCAGAGGTAATCACTCAAGACATCACTGTAGAGTTGGATGCGAATGGATCAGCCTCGATTACAACTTCAGATATAGATAACGGAAGTAATGATGCTTGTGGAATAGCGAGCTATGAGTTGGATATCACTAGCTTCGACTGTAACGATACAGGAGCTAACACGGTAACCTTAACGGTAACCGATGTCAATGGCAATGTAAGTTCAGCAACAGCCACAGTAACAGTGATCGATGTGATTGCCCCAACGGTAATCACTCAAGACATCACCATCCAGCTG
>JABXIP010000490.1 GCA_013373005.1 Cytophagia bacterium
CAGTATATCGTTTTCACAGTCCAGGAAAAGCCCCACACTTTGTTGAATCAGCTCATTGATAGCAAGAGCTCTTAGGGTAGAGATTTGCTCCTTTCTACTCCTTATATTATATAGCTTCTTTTTATCGAACCTATCTCCGATTACTGAAGCATACAATTCAACCGTATCATCGTGGCTTACCAATCCCAGGTTACAGCCATCTTCCAAATCGATTACATGGTAGCAAATATCGTCCGCAGCCTCTACCAAAAATGCCAAAGGATGCCTGACCCATTGAGACTCAGACAAAGCTTTTAAGTTTAATGATTTCGCCATCTGTGAGAAAAGCTCCTGCTCAGAAGTATAGAAACCATACTTCTTCTGACTCCTTCTAGGCTTAAACTGATCGGCAACTTTCGATGGCCTCGGATATTTGGTAAATGCCGCCAAAGTAGGTGCTGTCAAACGCAATCCTTGGTATCCCGATTTATTAAGCAACCTATACCCCTGTGCATTTCCTTCAAATTTGATTAAGTCAGTCCATTGTTTCTCGGTGAACAAATTCTCGAGTAAAGTGCTGTTGGTAATGAAGTACTCAGAAATTGCTTCTTCACCCGAATGGCCAAAGGGTGGGTTGCCGATGTCGTGGGCCAAAGACGCAGAAGCCACAATTACTCCAAAGTCGTGCGCATTGAGGTGTTCACCTAATTTTGAATATCTACTAATGACCTGCTCTCCTACCAGACGTCCTAAAGAACGGCCCACACTGCTCACTTCTAAACTATGCGTCAAACGATTGTGTACGAAATCATGCTCTGGCAACGGATGCACCTGCGTTTTATCCTGAAGCTTTCTGAAAGGATGAGAGAAGATTATTCTGTCAAAATCCCGATCAAATGAGGTTCTGGTTATCCCGATTGTTTGATTTTCACTGATGTTGAGTAAATCCGGCCAATTCATGTAGGCAAATATGGTTTGTTCTGACTAATGGACCACAATTATTTCAAAAAACAGAAACAAGCCCTTGAAATGGCTAAAAAATGGTTTTCAACAGGCAAAACCGCAAAGGATTGCAATTTTTCGTTCAATTCTGACCCTATTATTGGTATAAATACAAAAACAGCTGAATTTTTGGTTCAAATTCTTCATCAAATGACCTCTGATAACTGATTGATTGCTTATGAGATATAAATCATATGTTAAATTTTGCAAACGTTTGCGTTAATTTTAACTTTAATAACCTAGATAATGCGATTTAGGAATTGTACTTTAAGCATTCGATTGCACTTTTTGGGCCACTTGTGGTCCTAATCAAGTAAACTTAAAAATGATTGTATGAAAAAGTTTTTACTACTCCTTCTCGTTTTGTCGGTCGGTTTCCAAGGGGCACTGATGGCACAAACGAGGACAGTTACCGGAAAGGTAACCGGCTCGGATGACGGTATGGGAATCCCCCGAGCGAACATTACAGTAAAAGGTACAACACGAGGTGTACCGAGTGGTCTTGATGGTACTTATACCATTGATGTGGCCGCTAACGAAACACTCGTATTCTCTTTCGTAGGTTATATTACTAAAGAGGTACTAGTGGGTAATCAAACTACCATAAACGTGGCTCTTGAGCCTGACTTCGCTGAGCTAGAAGAAGTAATTGTGGTAGGTTACGGATCTCAGGAAAAGAAAGAGATCACCAGTTCCGTGGTAGCCTTGGATGCCAAGGAATTCAACAAGGGTAATGTGAATGACCCTGCCCAACTCCTTCAAGGTAAAGTACCTGGTTTGAGTATCTACAACAAAGGTGGTAACCCTAATGGTGGTGCTACTATCCGTTTGAGAGGTATTTCAACTGTAGGTGCCAACGTTCAGCCACTTGTTGTTGTGGATGGTGTTATCGGTGCTTCACTAGATAACGTTGACCCTAATGACATTGAGTCTGTGAACGTATTGAAGGATGGTTCTGCCGCTGCGATCTACGGTTCTCGTGGTTCTGCCGGTGTAATCCTTGTAACTACTAAAACCGGCTCAAGAGGCGGTAGAGGATTGACTGCAACCTATAATGGTTATGTTGCTGCTGATCAGGTATTCAAATACCAACCAGTAATGACTCCAAGCGAGTATGTTGCCGCAGGCGGTAATGACCTTGGGTCAGAAACAATCTGGCAAGAAGAAATTACAAGAACAGGTATTACTAATGTTCATAACATTGCTGTTTCTGGTGGTACCGAGAATACTACTTTCCGTGTTTCTACTAACTTCAGAAACGTTCAGGGTATTCTAAAGGGTTCAGGATTCGATCAGGTGAATGCAAGAGCCAATCTTGATCACTACGCTCTTGATGACAAATTGAATATCAAATTCAACATGTCTTTAACTAACAGAGAGCAAGAATTCGGTTTCAATGAGGCATTTAGATATGCTGCCTTGTTCAACCCAACTGCACCAATTCGTAACCCTGATGGTAGCTACTTCCAGGCGATTTTGTTTGACAACTTCAACCCAGTGGCCATTGTAGAACAGAATACCAATGTTGGTCAGAGAAGGAATTTGAACTTTAATACGCAACTGAGCTATAACCTTACTGACAACCTTACTTGGTCTGCCAACTACGCTCAACAATTCTCTACTCAAACTGAAGGCCGATTCTATCCTTCAACCTCACTTTTTGTAGGATTTAACAGAACTGGTTTGGCTCAAAGACAAGCTACAGAAACTAAGTTCACTCTATTTGAGACTTATGGTACTTATGTAGCAGATCTTGGAAACTCTAACCTAACTGTTTCAGCGGGTTATTCATTCCAGGAAGACAGATGGGAGCGCTTCGGAATGGAAGCTGGTAACTTCCCTACTAATGATATAGGATACAACATTATGTCAGCGTCTGGTAACATTCTTGGTGATGGTGCTAATGTTAACGTATATAGCCAGCAGTCTCCGGACAACAGAATCATCGCGTTCTTCGGTAGAGTTAACTGGAATATCAACAACGCTATCTTCGTTAATGCTTCTGTAAGAAGAGAGGGTTCAACTAAGCTTGGTGCTGACAACCAGTGGGGTACTTTCCCTGCCTTTGGTGTAGGTGCTGACCTTCTTCAATACATCGATGTAGCTGCCTTCAGCCAATTGAAGCTTAGAGCTGGTTACGGTGTTACTGGTTCATTACCAGGACCTTCAGGTCTTGCACAAGATTCATATTCTTATGGATTCGGTGGTGGTGGTTCTGTTTCGTTTAACAGAGCAGCTAATACAGACTTGAAATGGGAAGAAAAAGCTGAGATCAACCTTGGTCTTGACTTTGGATTGCTAGGTGGTAAATTGAGCGGTAGCTTAGATGTTTACACCAGAGATATCAATGACTTCATCCTAGAAAGAGATGTTGACCCAGCAGTTTACGGAACTAACCGTAGATATGAGAATGCTGGTAAGTTGAATACTAAAGGTATAGAGTTTGCCTTGAACCATAGCGGAATCGGTAGTGGCGACTTCTCTTGGGCACCTGGTATTGTTCTTTCTTCTTATGCAACTACACTTGATGAGTTTGTTACAGATCGTCAAGTATTGGGTAACTTAGGTTCTCCTGGTCAAAACGGAACTAACATGATTTTGACAGCTGTTGGCGATAAAGTTGGACAAATCTGGGGACCTGTATTCTCCGGAGATGTAACTCCAGAAGGAGATCCAATCTTTGTTGACGTGAATGGTGATGGACAACTAATCACTGGTGCAGGTAATGCATTGGACGCTGATGCTGACTTTGAAGTGTTAGGTAACGGTATTCCTTCTGTAGAGATTGGTTGGACTAACTCAATGACTTATAAGAACTGGGATTTGAATGTGTTCTTTAGAGCAGCCCTTGGCCACAGCTTGGTGAATACTTTTAGAGCATTCTATGAGCCAATTGATCCGGGAGCGATTAACTCTTATAACAGAACGAAAACAGATCTTCAGATTCCTGAATTAACGCAAGCACTTTATAGCTCACTGTATGTTGAAAAAGCTGACTTCTTCAGACTTGATAACGCCACTTTGGGTTACAACTTCGATATGTCAGGTAGCGAAATGTTCAGTAATATCAGAGCTTACCTAAGTGTTCAGAATGCATTTGTCCTTACTAATTATGAGGGAATTGATCCAGATCCGTCTTTGACAGATGATGGAAACCCACTTATTCCTGGTATTGATAGAAGAAACAACTACTATACCAACAGGACTTTCACTTTTGGTTTGAACATAGGCTTCTAATCATTGAAAAAAACAAAGAACATGAAATATACTGTAAGAATATTAGCTCTGGCATTGACCCTCTTTACTGTGGGTGCGTGTACAGATCTTGAAGAAGAAATCAAAGACGGTTTTACCGAAGACTTTGATCCGCAGAACCCGGGTGTTGGTGTAACCAACAACGTGAATAAAGCGCAGCCTAATGATGGTATTGCATCAGCATTCAATGGCTTGAGAAATGGTGCAGCTTGGCACGGAAGTTACTTCTCTGTTCAGGAGATTTCTTCTGACGAAGCTGTAATTACTCAAAAAGGTGGTGACTGGTTTGACGGTGGTATCTGGTTAGATATGCACAGACATGAGTGGACTTCTGTACACTCCGCCCTGAACAACATTTGGAACGACACCTATGGTCCAATTAATGAGGCAAACCGTCTGATTGCTACCGGAGACTTTGCTGCTCCGCAAGTGGCTATGTTGAGAACCGCCAGAGCATTTATGTTCTGGAGGCTGATGGACACTTTTGGTAGAATAAAGTTGAATACTACTCCTGGAGTAGATGTTCCTCAATCTACTAGACAAGAGGCATTCGACTTCATTGAGGCTGAATTGCTAGCTGCTATTCCTGATCTTCCTGATGGAAGACAAGAGTACGGTAGAGTAAGTAAGCCTGGTGCTTATGCTTTCTTGACCAGATTATACCTCAATGCTGAAGTATATACTGGTACGCCAAGATGGCAAGATGCAATTGATGCAGCTGACGAGGTGATCAACTCTGGTGCTTATAGCCTAACTGATGATTTCGGTGCTGTTTTCGCTCCAGATAACGTAGATGATCCTGAGCACATCTGGATTCTTCCTTTCGATGAGTCTACTGCAGGTGGTATGAACTTCTCTCAAATGACGCTTCACTACCCAAGCCAGTTGACTTATAGATTGTCTGAGCAGCCTTGGAATGGTTACTCTACTTTGGAGGCATTCTTTAATGCATATGATGCAACTGATGAGAGAAGAGACGCTAGTTTCCTTTATGGTCCTCAATACGATGTGAATGGTGCTCCAATTCTTGACTTGGCATTCGACCCTGCCGATCCTGATGGTGCCCCTATTAACTATACTCCTTTTGTAAATGAGTTAGCTCCTAATGGTAGCCGTCAGGCTGGTGCTAGATTGGCTAAATTCAGCTTCAAAATCAAAGGACGTAACGATATGGATAATGATTATCCTTTGTTCCGTCTTGGTGGAGTTCTTTTGGACAAGGCTGAGGCTGTAGCCAGATTGAATGGTAACTGGAGTCACCCAACTACTTTGATGTTGGTGAACCAATTAAGAACTCGTGCTGGTGTTCCTGTATATACATCTCTTGATGCTACAGAATTCTTAGCTGAAAGAGGTCGTGAGTTGTTCCAGGAGTCTCAAAGAAGAATTGACTTGATCAGATTCGACAGATGGGGTTCAGCATGGTGGGAAAAAGATGCTCACTCTGATGATTACAAGAAAATCTTCCCAATTCCATTCGATCAGATTAACGCTGCAAACGGTACTCTGACTCAGAATCCTGGTTATTAATTAGAATTTAGATTATAATTAGTTAAAATGGGTTGTCATTGCGGCAACCCATTTTTTATATGAAAAAGCTTGTACTACCATTTTTTGCATTGACGCTTTTCTTCTCTTGCTCTAGCAAAAAAAGCCAGTTACTTTTTGATAAAATAGATCCGGAAGATAGCGGCATAACCTTTGCCAATCAGCTGACCTACACAGAACAGCTCAACCCTTACACCTACAGAAACTTCTTTAATGGAGCCGGAGTAGCCCTTGGAGACATCAACAATGATGGCCTTCTAGACATCTTCTTTACCGGAAACATGGTGGAGAATAAACTCTATTTAAATAAAGGCAACTGGAAGTTTGAAGACATTACTCAACAATCAGGTACGGGAGGTTCAGGCTTTTGGTCAACCGGAGCCACTTTTGTAGATATCAATGCTGATGGTTGGATCGATTTATATGTTTCCAAATCTGGACCGCCAAGTGATGCAGCCGAAAGAGCAAATCAGCTTTTTATCAACCAAAAAGACGGTACATTTAAAGAAGCCGCCAAAGAGTATGGCCTGGACTTTAAAGGCCTTTCTGTTCATGCTGCCTTCTTCGACTATGACAGAGATGGCGATCTGGATTGCTACCTGCTTACCAATTCATTCAGGTCTGTTGGCGTTGGTCAAGAGATTATTCAAGGCCAAAGAGAAATTGCCAGTGCCGATAATGCAGGAAATAAACTCTTAAGAAATGATAATGGCCACTTCACCGATGTAACTCGAGAAGCAGGCATTTACAATAGTGACATTGGTTTTGG
>JABXIP010000102.1 GCA_013373005.1 Cytophagia bacterium
CACTTGACCTGATGGGTGAGACTTATATCATCAATGGAGTGAGTAAATCTCCGCAATTCAAAACCCAATTGAACTTCGACCTTGTGGTCACCAAAGACTACATGAAAGGGATTCAGGATGATTTGTGGGGAAGCATAAGTTCCTACACGTATTTATTAGCTGGTCCGAATGTTACCATGGCATCTATTAATACTCAACTTGAATCAATTGGTGAGCGCTATATCTACAAAGAGTATCAGAAGAAAAATGAGGATATGCCCTCATTTCAAGATTGGAAAGAAAAGAGTACCTATTTAGGATACTTTGCCGAACCGCTTTTGGGCTTAAGGTCAGATTCCAAGACCAAAAACTTGATGATGCCACATTTGAATGTTGCCCAGTTCAATGTTTTAACCATAGTTGGTTTGGCGGCACTCCTGATTTCAATGATCAACTTTGTTAATATTTCTACGGCTAAAGCCTCTGTAAGAACATGTGAAGTGGCAGTGAAAAGGGTGTTGGGTTCTTCACGCAAATGGTTGATTTTCCAGTTTATTTCAGAGTCATTTTTTCAGGTGCTGTTGGCTTCATTGGTGTCGCTGGCATTGGTTGAAGGTCTAGTAAAGCTCAGTCCGGGTTTTCTCGATGGTATGGTAGACTACTCAGTCTTGCACTCAACCGAATTGGTGATAGGTATTTTGATATTTGTGGTTTTACTCACCTTCAGTTCAGGTATTTACCCTGCTCTTTATTTATCTAGCGGAAGATCGATTAACCTATTAAGAGGTAGTGCTGGTAAGGCCTTAAGTTTATTCAATGCTGCATCGTTTAGGCGCTCGGCTACTGTAGCTCAGTTTGTACTAGCAATTGTCCTTATTGCCGGTGTTATAACAATGTTTCAACAACTAAATCATTTGGATACTAGGGACTTAGGTTATGAGTCAGGTAATGTTTTTATACTTGAAAATACCAGCCTGCTTCGCGAATCTACTGAAGCATTTAGGCAGGAGCTTTCCAGAAAGAGTGGAGTTTTAGGAGCCACTTTTGCAGATCATTTTCCGAATCAGTCGGGTATCACCGTATTGGATTTTATGGTCAAAGATGAAGCAGGTAATGAACATCCTTTCATTAGGTATAGAACCGATCCGACTTTTTTTGAAGTAATGCAGATGGACTTTGTGGCAGGAGGGCCGTTCGGCACGGCACCAAAGAAGGAATCTTCAAATGGTGAAGCAGCATTATATCCTGTGATCTTGAATGAAACGGCTGTAAAGGCCATGGGTCTTGAGGATCCAATGGGTAAAGTGATCGATGGTAATAGGCAGATTGTAGGAGTAGTTAACGACTTTGTGTTCAGTGATCTACGGCAAAGTATTTCTCCTGTAATGATTTCTCGAAGAGGAAAAGAGCCTTACTCTAAAATGGCCGTGAGGATGGCGACAGGTAATTTTGACATTGAAACAGTAAAGGAAGTTTGGAGCCAGTTTTCTGATAAACCTTTACGTTGGTATGAGTTCAGCTCAAATTATGATGAGCTTATGAAAGAGGAGGCAAAGACATTTCAAGCCATACTCACCTTTTCAATTTTCACTATTGTCATTTCTTGTATGGGGCTGTTGGGTTTGGCAGTATTTACGATAGATCAACGTATCAAAGAGTTCGGTATAAGAAAGATATTGGGGGCTAGTATAGCTGATATTGCCAGGCTATTTAGTTGGGATTTTGTGAAGCTAATATTAATAGCTTTTGTATTGGCTATTCCTATAGCCGTTTATGGGCTCAATTTATGGCTTAATGACTTTGCCGATAGAGTGAGCCTTAGCCCATCGGTATTTCTTTTTACCGCAGGAATAACACTTGTAGTTGTGCTGACGACTTTACTGATTCAATCTCTCAAAGCCGGCCGCCTCAACCCTGTAGAAACCTTACGAAACGAGTAAACACACAAACCATGTTCAGAACTAACCTTAAACTAATACTCAGAAAACTAAGGAGAGAAAAGCTTTACACTTTTGTAAATATTCTTGGTCTTACTGTGGGTCTCACCGCCTTTTTGCTTATCGCTCTTTATGTGAGGGATGAGTTGAGCTATGATCAATTTCATGAGGGTTACGAGGATATTTACAGGGTTACATCTGAAACGGAAAGATTTGGGGTCAGGCATGTAATTCCATCAGATTACATAGAATTTGTGGCTCCTGGCACCTCACAAATTGAGTTGTATACAAGGTTGGTCAGAAATTCTTGTCCTTGTCTCGTTGAGTATGAATCCAAAAGTATCAATACCTCAGGAAGCTTTTATGTAGATGACAATTTCTTCGATTTTTTCAGTTTCAATCTTATTAGGGGTACCCAGTCATCGGTTTTTAATAATCCTGATGAAGTGGTAATTACCCAATCACTGGCAAATAAACTGTTTGGTAAAGAGAATCCGATAGGTGAATTTCTCAAGTACGATAAAGGACAAAACTATCGTATAGCAGGTGTTTCGGAAGACCCTCCTAAAAACAGTACTATTCAGTACGATCTGCTTATTTATTCAAAGGACCGTTTCAAGAACAGATTTGAAGAGGCTCACGGATTCGAAAATGTGCTCACTTACATCAAGGTAAATACGGCAACTCCCGTTATTGAAGTCGTAGCGAAGATTAATTCCTTCAAAGAAACACCTCCATACCATGAGCCGTTAAAAGCCTATTCCTTTAATCTTTTGGCATTAAAGGACCAAAGGCTTAAGGCCCCATACAGTTCTGATTATTTCCCTAAGAATGACATCAGATATATTGTTCTATTCTCAGCAATAGGTTTAGTCATTCTTGTTCTGGCACTGATCAATTATGTGAATTTGATTACCTCACAATCTATCGGAAAGATGAAGGAGGTTGGTTTAAGAAAAGTTATTGGTGCAGCAAGAAGACAACTGATCTCGTACCATTTGCTGGAATGTATTGCAATCACTACCATCTCCTTTCTTTTGGCTTTTGCCATAGCTGAAAGACTGCTGCCCGTTCTTAATAGTCTGCTCGATAAAGGCATTTCAATCGAGTATTTCAGCATCCAGTTCTTTGTTTGGGTCGGTGCTATAGGTATGTTTTTTGGAGGGATTGCAGGCATATATCCGGCCATTTACATCTCCAGGTATAAGGCACTGACCTTGTTGTCTAAAAATCAGACAACCGGCAAATCGGGCTGGTTGCGTAAGGGACTTGTGCTATTCCAGTTTATTACATCAGCGATTCTAATAGTGGTGCTATTGATTATCACCAGTCAAATGAATTATATGAAAAACAAAGAGCTGGGGTTCGATTCAAATTGGTTATTGTCAATACCTCTTGAAAGGGACTCTTCAATGGTTTTTCAGACTTTTAAGAATGAAGTCCTAAAAGTGCCTGGAGTAGAACAGGCCAGTATAAGTAGTGAACTATTGAAGGGTGCATGGGACATGGCGCTCTTTGATGTGCCCAAGAATAATAGAGGTGAGCAAGAAAATAAGGCCTTTGAGAACTCCACCCTATTTGCAGATCAGGATATCATCAAAGTATTGGATTTGAAGCTAACGTGGGAGTCTCCCGAGTTTAAGGATGGTATTTTGAAACCGGGCCAGATTATTATTAATGAGAGTCTCGCATGTAAAGTCGGGATCGAAGAAAACCCTGAAAGAAAACGATTCTATGGTTGGAGTGACAACATGGGACTTGAGTTAGTCGGAATTGTTGAAGATTTTCATCTGAGATCATTGAAGGAAGAAACTGGATCATGGTCCTTTCAACCAATGACACCTTATGGTGTTACAGATTTACTTGTGAAGGTATTGCCCGAGAATGCCTCAGAAACTATTTCTCAGATAGACGATTTGTTTCAATCAAGCTTTGAGCGGCCTTTTGAGTATTACTTTGTTGATGAACAGATTGCCGATTATTACCAAAAGGAGCAAGGACAGTTTTTGCTATTTAAGATATTCTCAGGTTTGGCTCTTTTGATTTCTATGCTAGGCCTCTTGGCCATGACCTTTTATTCTGTTGAACAACGCAGAAAAGAAGTAAGCATTAGAAAGGTGCTAGGGGCCTCAGTAGAAAAACTCATCTTAATGCTGAATAGAGAATATTCAATACTGGTTTTGGTGGCCTTTATAATAGCCTCTCCAATTGCTTATTATGCCATGCAGGGCTGGTTGGAAGAGTTCAAATATAGAATCAGCTTAAGCCCGTTAATTTTCATTGGAGCCTTTTTAGGATTTCTAGCTTTGAGTTGGCTGGTTACAATTGCAAAATCATTGAAAGTATCGAGAGAGAATCCTGCTGATGTATTAAGAGACGAATAAACCCACAAACCATGTTCAGAAACAACCTTAAACTAATTCTAAGAAAATTACGCAGAGAAAAACTCTACACGCTGGTGAATATTCTGGGGCTTACCATTGGTCTCACAGCCTTTTTGCTCATAGCTCTTTATGTTCGTGATGAACTGAGCTTTGATAGGTTTCATCATAAGGTAGATGAAATATACAGGATTGCTTCTCATAGAGATACTGATGGTACCCGAGGGGCTACAGTTCCAGTAGATTTTGTGGAGTTAGTTGCTCAAGATGCACCTGAAATTGAGTCTTTCGTAAGGATAAAAGAAGAGGGCTTAACCAACCTGATTAGCACAAAAGAGTCGGCCTTTTATACCGATAAACTCATTTTTACTGACCCAGTATTCTTTTCGTTTTTCGATTTTAATCTTATTGATGGGAGGGCGGATTTAGTCTTGTCGTCACCGCAAAGCGTAGTTCTTACTAAAAGCTTTGCACTGAAACTCTTCGGAAGACTTGATGTGGCAGGTGAGGAATTGATTTTCAATAAGGAAGATAAATATCAGGTTGCCGGTATTTGCGAAGACGTTCCCAAGAATAGTTCTATACAATTTGAATTGGTTGCACTGGCCGATGAAGATCTATTTAAGGATAAGTTTAGCCAGAGCTACTTGACTAGCGCACTTTCATTCGTCAGAGTGTCAAAAGTATCAGATATTGAAAACCTTGAATCTAAGATCAATGATGAAATCAGACAGAAGACGAGCTATTTTAAGGTCAAACAAAACGACTACTATCAATTAGATCCTTTTACTGAAGCTAGGCTTCACTCTAACTACGATCGCGATAAACTAAATACCAGCAATGCCGAAATGGTTTATCTTTTTTCTGGCATTGGTTCTGTAATTCTGTTACTGGCCATTATTAATTATATCAATCTTGTTACGGCTCAGTCCATTAAGCGAGTCAAGGAAACAGGTCTTAGAAAGGTAATAGGTGCGGGAAGAACTCAACTGGTTGCTTACCATCTTATGGAGTCTTTGGTAGTTACTGTGATTTCATTTATCTGCTCATTTGCCATTGCCGAACGTTTAATACCGTCTTTTAACAGCCTACTTAATAAGGGAGTCTCCCTGGATTATGTTAGTTCTGATTTTTTGATTTGGACACTTGTTATTGGATTTGCTATTGGAGTTTTGTCTGGGGTTTATCCCGCATTCTATATAACAAGGGTAAGTCCGTTGGCCCTTTTGAATAAATCGACAGTCTCGGTAGGTGGGAGAGGCTTATTCAGAAAGCTACTTGTACTCTTTCAATTTACGGTCTCAGCCGTGTTGATCATAGTCTTGTCCATCATGTCTAGCCAAATGCTTTATTTGAATAAGACTCACCTTGGTTTTGAAAAAGATAACCTCATTTCAATTCCTCTTTATGAAGAGGATATGAGCCTC
>JABXIP010000293.1 GCA_013373005.1 Cytophagia bacterium
ATACCAGCATACAGGTAGAAATTCAATATGCAGCAGGATTTGCACCTCCACAAGGAAGCATTGACTACCTCAGGACTTTCTTAAACAGCCGACTGAATAAACCGGGAGGCATCACCATCACCACCAATCAGGTAGACGCTCCGGGACAAGCCTCCTACTCTCTTAGTGATGTAAGGGGCATTGAAGATGAATCAAGGACACAATTTACCGATGGCAACACCATAGCCGTTTACTTCTACTTTGCCGATGGCAGCTATAGCGAAAATGAAAATGTTTTGGGTATTGCACATAGAAACACTTCCATGGTGCTTTTTCAGAGTAGAATTGAAGAGCTTTCTGGCAGTCCGGGTCAGATTTCAACCCAAATGATGACTTCTACTGTTTTAGCACACGAATTCGCACATATTCTGGGCTTAGTGAATATTGGAACTAACATGCAAACTGCACACGAAGACTCAGCCAATGAACATCACTGTGATAATGAAAATTGCCTGATGTACTATGCTGTGGAAAGTGCAGCCGGCCTCAATGACCTATTCGGCATGAGCAGCCCTCCAGATTTGGATGCGAATTGTCTGAATGATTTAGCAGCTAATGGTGGGAAGTAATGTTCAATGTTCAATGTTATAATTAAATTACCTTGAACTTGAAACATTAAACAATTAAACAATCAAACAATTCCAATCAACTAATCTTTCATTATCCGTTTACCCTCTTTACCTAAAGGGATGCCAAAAGATTCAACCACCATTTCTCCAATGACCAATGTACATTGACTAATTGCCCATTTTCCTAATTCCCCAGTTCCCCAATAACCTGAAATCTCTCAAAAACCTTCTCAGTATGTGGAGCATCGGGTAATTCATCAGTCAAATCCTGACCGGCCCAATGTTCGTAGTGCTTGCCGGTTTTCCAAAGTCTTGAGTTGGTCACATCATAGATTTTGCCTTGGTATGCAATCCAAACCTCTTCCTTATCCTGACCATTTCTAAGCGCCAGCTGAGCCTTGGTATAAGTTTTCAATGGCTATTGTTCTCTGGTGGTATAAAAGGTATGATCGCGCAGAATGGTATAAAGAAACTGGGTCGGCCTCATATCTGACTCAATATTCAGCTTCTCCTTTACCTTTTCCGTCATCATTACAACAGGTTTGGAGTTGGTATGATCCGCCTGCATTCTCAGGCAATCCTTAATGAGGTTTACCTCTTTGTCGGTTAAGGCTTTCACCTCAGGAAACTGAGGCTCATAGTTTTCTTCCATCTTCTCTACCAACTGCAGCCTGCTCACCTTTTCGGTTTTCCGAAGCTTCACTACAGTGGTTCCAGCAGCAATGTCGCCCAGCCTTTGCCCATTTTCAGTTAAAGCGATACAGATAATGGCAATAGAGCCGCTGAGCATGACATCGATTGGACGAAGAATCCAACGCAAAATGTAGCCCCCTATGGTAGGTGAAGTTCCATCTAATCGTACCACTCTCAGACCTAAAGCCATTTTGCCAACCGACTGACCATGGTTGAGTATTTCCATGTACAGATCGTAGAAAAACACAGGGAAATAGAATAGTATGTTAACCCACTGGCTTTCAGCCCATCCCACGTTATCCATTATATAACCAATGGCCAAACTGAAGAGTATAATAATGGCCAGATCAATCATAAAGGCGAGCACTCTATTGCCCACTCCGGCCTTATCGTGCTCGATGGTAACATTTTGTGTGGTTTGGATACTGATCTGCATATTCTTCTTTTAGGCTTTGGAGCCATTTTAACAGATTGTAATTATAGTAAGAAATTTTGCTTACCACAGATGTAGAACTAATCTAAAACCTCAATCTTTTTCGAACGGCTTTGTATATTGGATGCTCCACTAAAAAAATAGATCGATGCGTGAGTCTGCTTTTGTGAAGCGGAATGTAAAGAAATGGGAAGAGTTTGAGAACCTGCTAAAATCAGAGAACTCAAACCCAGACAAGCTTTCCGATCTGTTTATTCAGGTAACGGACGATTTGGCCTTTGCCAGAACCCAGTATCCTGAAAGCCGCACTTATGTGTACCTCAACGATTTGGCTTCTAAAATTCATGGCAAAATCTACAAGAACAAAGCGGAAGACCGCAAGCGTTTTGCTGAATTCTGGAAGTACGAGGTGCCAATGATCATGTTCGAATCGAGAATTAAACTGCTTTATGCTTTTCTCATTTTCGCCATTGCCATAGTTATTGGCGTGGTCTCTCAGCAAGTAGACGACACCTTTGCCAGAACTATTTTGGGTGATGGTTATGTGAACATGACATTAGAAAACATGAAAGAAGGAGATGTGCTTGCCGTCTACGGAAGAGATAACCAAATGGACTCTTTCTTTGCCATAACCTTCAACAATGTGAGGGTATCTTTTACGGCCTTTGCAGCAGGTTTACTACTCTCTTTAGGAACGGGTTTTATGCTTTTCCAAAACGGGGTAATGGTAGGTTGCTTCTTTACTTTCCTTGCGCAGCAGGGGTTTATGAACCAAGCATTTAAGGTGGTGATGCTACATGGAACGCTGGAACTTTCAGCCATTGTGATAGCGGGAGCAGCAGGATTCGTCATGGGCAACAGTATCCTCTTTCCGGGTACTTATTCGCGACTGGCTTCCTTTAAAAAGGGAGCTATAAAAGGACTTAAAATTGTAATGGGTCTAATGCCCGTTTTTATAATGGCAGGCTTTATTGAAGGCTTTTTCACCAGATATACCCGCATGCCATGGATACTCAGCGGCACTATCATTTTAGGCTCTGCCATGTTTATTATTTACTACTACGTTCTTTACCCAATAAAACTAGCCAATGCCAGCAAAAAGAAAATTTGAGCTAAGGAAGACCAGAAACTTCAGCCAGAAGCTCGAAGGCACTTTCGAGTTTATAAGAATAAATGCCAAGCCTCTTTTTAAGAGCTTGTTCTTTTTCTCCAGCCCCTTTGTGCTCTTGGGCACATTTATGGTTTCCAACATCATCTCCTCTTCTTTTGCTGCAGGAGTGAATAGTAGCTCCGGTGTTGAGCCCGGGGTTTCTGAGCTGATGTCAATAGGCTTGTCTATGATCGGGCTAATGTTCCTAATGGTCTTTGCCGGAGCAATGATTATTTCTACCATTTACTCGAGTGTAAGATGCTACGAAGAAGCCGGCAGTGCCGATTACACCACTAACGATGTTTGGGCAAGGGTAAAGAAGGTTTACTGGGCCATTTTCGGAACTACCTTGCTCTATGGCATTGTATTCTTTATCGCCTATATGATCATCGTTTTCCCGATGGCCTTGTTTGCTACAATTCTATCCTTCCTCATTATTCCTGTCATTTA
>JABXIP010000017.1 GCA_013373005.1 Cytophagia bacterium
GACCTTTATGGAAGCCAATGCACTTACAGCCATTGTATAAAGAAGCTCAGATGTATGGGGGAGAAATCTCCGAGGAATTGTTTAGAACAGGATTATGTCTACCTTCAGGTTCAAACCTTACTGAATTAGAAAAGGAACGTATTGCTCATTGTATACATAAGTTTTTGAGTCATGTTCAATAGACTTAAAACGTTAAATGTACTACCGAGGTGGATCATTCTAGTGATTGACCTCATCATATTCTCATTAGCAGCGCTATTGGGTTACCTTTTGAGGCTTAATTTCCAGATTGATGGTTTGTACCAATATGACTTCTTAAGAGGAGTTCTTATTTATACAATTGCTGGTTTAATAGCTTCATTATTAACTAGAAGTTTCGCTGGGATTATTCGCTATACTGGTATTCAGGATACTTTGAGAGTATTATATGGGAACCTAATAACACTGACTATTGTATCTGCTATTAATTCACTCTCGGAGAATACCATACCTTATTCAGTTGCTCTTATCGCTTTTCTGGTGTCATTGGTATTCTCGATAAGTTATAGGCTACTGGTAAAAGAACTATTTGCTTTCTATAGAACAATTCCTCAAACCCAGAAGAAGGTTCTTATCATGGGTGCAGGGAGATTAGGTATTATGACCAAGCAGTTAATAGATGATGACACGAGGTCGAATGTGAAGGTAGTGGGTTTCCTTGAGGATAATCCCAGAAAAATAGGTAGAGTAATTAGCGGGGTCAAAATTTTTTCCGCCACAGATGAGTTTGAAAAAGTAGTCTCAAGGTATCAACCAACTGAGCTTATTTTGGCAACCTCTAAACTTTCTCTAGAGAAGAAAAATGAGTTGGTAGATAAAAGTCTTGAGTTTGGAATTAAGGTCACAAGTATTCCTTCAACAGATCAGTGGATGGGAGGGGAGTTGAACATTAATCAAATCAGGGAAATTAAAATTGAAGAGCTCCTAGGAAGGAATACAATTGTGTTGAATAATAAATTCATTAGTCAACAACTCAGAAATAAACGTGTTTTGATAACAGGTGCTGCAGGATCTATAGGCGGTGAGATTGTTAGGCAGATTATTAGGTATTTTCCTTCTAAGGTTATCTTATTAGACCAATCAGAGACAGGCTTATTTGAGATTGAAAATGAGATTCGTTCCATAAAGAAAATGGATGAAAGCTTAGTCTCATATGTTGCTGATATAACCGATAGAATTAGATTAAGAGATTGTTTCAAGACTCATAAGCCTCAGATAGTCTTTCATGCAGCAGCATATAAACATGTGCCCATGATGGAAATGAATGTTCCTGAGGCCATAGTTTGCAACATACTAGGCACAAAAATAATGGCAGATCTATCAATCGAATTTGATGTAGAAAAATTTATCATGATTTCTACTGATAAGGCTGTCAAACCAACGAGTGTAATGGGTGCTACCAAACGTGCTGCTGAGGTTTATGTCCAATCTTTGAATGACTTCTTAATCAATATAGATGCAGAGTCAACAAAGTTTATAACCACTCGATTTGGTAATGTATTGGGGTCTAATGGATCTGTAATTCCAATATTTAAAAGACAAATTCAGGCTGGTGGACCAATTACTGTTACGCATCCTGAAATAACCAGATACTTCATGACAATACCCGAGGCTTGTAGTCTGGTATTAGAAGCAGCGACTATGGGAGAAGGAGGAGAAGTGTTTGTTTTTGATATGGGAAAATCTGTGAAAATTGTAGATTTAGCTCGTAGGATGATTCAGCTTTCTGGATTGGTTGAGGGTAAGGATATTGATATAGTTTTTTCAGGACTACGTCCAGGAGAAAAGCTTTATGAAGAACTGCTAGATGATAATGAAAATAACATGGCTACTCATCATCCGAAAATTATGATTGCCCAAACAAGGAAGCTGGATTTCAAAGAAGTAAAGGATTTTGTAGGTAGCCTGGAATGCTTAATAAATAAAGAACAAGCCGTAGATAAAGAAAACGATATTATTAGAATCCTGAAATCAATGCTTGTTGAGTACAAAAGCCAATCATCTAAATTTGAGGCTTTAGACTAGCTCTTATCTAAACTTAGGCTTTCTTCTGGATGGAGAGAAGAGCTCTCCAATGAAATTGTCTGGCAAGTACAATTCAAGTCTTAAAGAGAAAATATAGTAGGCATCATTGTTTTCTTTTCCTCTTATATTACCTTTTTGTCTGGCTTTATAGCCACCTTCAACTGACCTGTCATATACAAGCACTGCAATATCTGCAGTGGGTGATCCAGGTCCACCATTCCAAGCTATGACTTCATCAATACTGGGATAAAAAGTGGATACATCATCTAGGTAGTCTGTGAAGACGAATCTCCTTGCTCCCTCAACAAGAATATCTATGTATTGGTTAGCTCTAAATCTTATTCCAATTCCTAATGGGATTACAGTCACAGACTTGGGGTAAGAGTCTACAGGAGCTGCAGCCTCCGTCTGTATTTCCCATAGTTTTACGGAATATTTCCCCTCCTCACCTGGAAGATAAGTTTTTGGTCTATTCGTAGTCCTACCTATACCAAACATTAGGTAAGGATTCATTAAGGGTCTTCTGGAGTAACTCCCGGATGGAATAAGGTTGAAGATTGCCAGCGCTGAGACTTCAAAATTTCTTGATCTGAAATTTAGATTACGTATATACCTGTCGTCCTGGTCCCCATTATCATTCTTCCCACTCAGTCTATGTGATAAGAATCCCTTTTGATCTTCAGCATCATTGCCCCCAATTTGATACAAGTTGGCATCTAATCTGATAGAAAGCTGTGAACCCAGCTTTTTTCTCAATCCTACTCCAAGGCTAGGGCCTAATGCAGAATGTAATCCATCATAGAAAACATCGTGCATATCTCCATGATAGGTTGAAAAACCTACCCCGTATGAAAACATGAGAGATCTGTCTCTTCTTCTGGAATAAAATGACTGTGCTTGGGTAAGGTTAGCAAAAATTACCAAGAGCAGTACAGTGAAAGAGAATTTCTGCATTATGGAGTCTCAATTGCTGCAAAAATATACAAATCAGTAATTACTGCAAACATCTATGGAATTATCGTTCAAATATATTTATTAACGGTTTGAATAAAGAAAAATGTATTTCACAACATTGATGTAAACTAGCTGGTTAACTCTGTAAAGTGTTAGAGCCTCCATTCTTATTAGCTGCTTAGCAGGACGGATAAATCAATGGAAAAAAGACATTTTTGTCTAAAAAAATCCTTGACTTGGTTGGGTGTGGGTAATCTCGATTGACAGTAAGGTAGGTTGTTACCAATACCTTATACTCTTTGTGTCGGATCGAAAATACCACCAAAGGATGTGTTTGGCAAATATATTTTGGGGTCTTATTTGAAAAGAAAAATTAATATCATCACAATCAGATAAAGTAGAAGTTTATTGATTTTTATAGTGAATATGGATGGGGTGATTTGCCTTAAAATAAAGATGACCTTTCAAGAATACTTTGAAAGGTCATTTTGTACACCCAGAAGGAGTCGAACCCTCAACCTCTGGAGCCGAAATCCAGCGCTCTATCCAGTTGAGCTATGGGTGCCGAATTTATTTTCTTTAGCTTAAGCTAAGGCTTGTTGCACTTTGCCAGCAGCATCTTTCAACATGATCGCTGACTCCACGGCTAAACCACTTTCATTGATGATCTGAGCAGCTTCTTCAGCGTTAGTACCTTGAAGTCTTACTATGATTGGAATGCTGATGTTGCCGATCTTTTTGTAAGCTTCAACTACTCCATTAGCTACTCTGTCGCATCTTACAATACCACCAAATATATTGATGAGAATTGCCTTAACATTAGGGTCTTGCATGATGATCCTAAAACCTGCTTCAACAGTTTCTGCGTTCGCAGTTCCTCCAACGTCTAGGAAGTTTGCAGGCTCTCCACCTGAAAGCTTAATGATATCCATGGTAGCCATTGCAAGGCCAGCTCCATTCACCATACAGCCAACGTTACCATCAAGTTTTACATAGCTCAATCCATACTTGCCAGCTTCTACCTCTTCAGGGGCTTCTTCCGTAATGTCTCTTAGTTCGGCCAAGTCTTTGTGTCTGAACAAACCATTATCATCTAGATTTACTTTTGCGTCAACTGCCAGAATCTGATTGTCAGAAGTTTTAAGAACAGGGTTGATTTCAAATTGAGAAGCGTCTGAATTTTCATAGGCTTTGTACAGAGAGAAAATGAATTTTACCATTTCCTTGAAAGCCTGACCTTCTAAACCAAGTTTGAAAGCTACTTTTCTTGCCTGGAAACCTTGCAAACCAACTTTAGGGTCAATCCACTCTTTGATGATCTTTTCAGGGGTTTCTTCCGCAACCGTTTCAATGTCCATTCCACCTTCGGTAGAAGCCATAATAACATTGCAGCCTTTAGCTCTATCAAGTAGAATAGATAAGTAATATTCCTTAGGCTCTGAATCGCCAGGATAGTAAACATCTTGAGCGATCAATACCTTATTCACTTTTTTACCTTCAGCACCAGTTTGGTGAGTGACAAGCGTTCCGCCCAAAATGGCTTCTGACTTAGGAGCAACTTCTTCAAGGCTTTTGGCAAGTACAACACCGTTAGAGCCGGTTTCCTGAACTTTGCCCTTTCCTCTTCCACCAGCATGAATCTGCGCCTTAACTACGTACCAACTGGTTCCAGTTTGCTCGTTAAGTTTTTTTGCAGCTTCTGTTGCTTGTTCAGGGGTTTCAGCAACTATGCCTTCTTGAATTTTTACACCGTATCCTTTAAGTAATTCTTTTGCTTGGTATTCGTGAATATTCATGACGCTTTTAATTTGGTGCGAAGCTAAATCTTTGGGGTTATAATAACAAGGGAATTCAGTTTAATAGAGCCCTCGTATAACTGCTTTCATCGCTATTCGTTATGTTTGAAAAATATGTCAAAAACCATTCTCAAGGCAAGTAGTATTTCTAAGGCTTACGGAGAACTCCAAGTGCTCAAAGGAATTGAATTGGAGCTTTTTGATAATGAAGTGGTTTCTATAGTCGGTGCTTCTGGTGCCGGCAAAAGCACTTTGCTTCATATCCTTGGAACCCTGGATAAACCAGATGCAGGAAGTCTCCAAATAAACGATTATGATGTATTGAGTTTTTCATCCAGTAAACTGGCAAAGTTTAGAAATAGCCAGATTGGGTTTGTATTCCAATTTCATAATCTGTTGCCGGAGTTTAGTGCATTGGAGAATATATGTTTGCCTGGTTTTATTTCAGGTGAAAAGGAGGGAGAAGTAAGAAATAGAGCCAACGAGCTATTGGGTACTTTAGGCCTTGGCTCAAGAGCTAATCACAGACCTTCTGAGCTTTCAGGAGGAGAACAGCAAAGAGTGGCTGTCGCTAGGGCACTGATCAACGATCCTAATATAATCTTTGCTGATGAGCCCAGTGGAAACCTCGACTCACGAAATGCTGAGCAGCTTCATAAGCTCTTTTTCGACCTTAGAGATCAGTTTAAAAAGACCTTTGTCATTGTTACACACAATGAAGATTTGGCGAATCTTTCCGATCGCAAAATCGAAATGAAGGATGGAACTATCTTGTCCGCTTAGCTATCTGGCAACGAATTGAAGACTTACCATAAAGCGATTTAGGTAGGTAATAGGCCAATTTCACCCCAAATCTCAAATAGGAGTCATTAGATCCATCACCTCTGGCCGTGCCTGCAGCTACTGGAGGCACTGGTGGAGTAAGTGCAGCCCTTGGGTCAGATAAAAGCCCCATTGTTGCCGCATCTACATTATTGGTATCTGAGAAGGAGGCAGGGTCTCTGTATACAGAGCTTACATCGTCTAGATAGCCAGTTAAAGCTAAAGCATATTGCATCTCAACTTGTAAATCCCAATTGCGAGAAAGGAAAAAATTAGCTCCTAGTCCCATAGGAATAATCATGGCTAAACCTCCATATTGAATGCCTTCTAAGGAAAGAGGTCTAAGGTCATATGTAGTGCCTGCTAGTTCTGCTTTCGGGTTGTTACTTGTTACACCTACCCCCAAGTGCACATAAGGGTTAATAAGTGCTCTATCTTTGTATCCTGAGGCTTTATGTGGATATAGATGATATAGAGCCTGTAAAATGAACTCTACGTTGGTAGCTTTAAAATTTAGATTCCTAATATTATCCTCTGGTCTTTCTGAAAGAGAATCGTCTGCATGAATATTGTAAATTGACAAGCCAATACGAATAGCAATTTTATCAGTGAAAAGATGATCATAGGCCAAACCGGTACTTAAACCCAGTTGAAGCTTTGGGTCAGTTGCTTTTCTCAGTTCACCAAAATAGGTGTTTACACCAAATCCAAAAGAGGCCTTAGAGAGACGGTCGAAGTCGCCTGTAGTCACATATTGTTGTGCCCTAACAGTAAACTGAAGGCATATGGCCAACAGCATCAGTAATGAAATGCGCATACTTTTCCTCAAATAGATGGTAGCTTAGTTCACAAATTTATCATTCGAACGTAGAAAAACGACTTTTATTCCACCTTTAATTGACTAATCATAGATTTAATGTGATTAGTGGCACCAAACATATCCGAGTAAACCGCTCGAATCACTCCCATTTTATCTATTAAGTAAGTCACCCTTTTGGGTAAACCAACCAAAGGAATCAGGGCTTCATAGCTTTTGCACACCTTTCCAGAAGTATCAGAAAGTAGTTCAAACATCAGTTGATGCTCGGCCTTAAAGCGTTTATGAGTGTCCACTGAGTCTTTACTTATTCCAAAGACCGCAATGTCTAGGTTTTTGAATACTTGGTGATTGTCTCTAAAACTACAGGCCTCGGCAGTACAGCCTGGAGTGAAGTCTTTTGGATAGAAATAGATTATGCAGGGAAGGTTTTGGTTGAGAATTATGTCTTGTCCTTCTGAATTAGGTAGCTGAAAATCCGGGGCTTTTTGTCCTACTTTTAGGGCCATTGTTCTAAGTCAATTAAATGAATAAATGCATCTTTGCGCATGCTTTCCAAAGGAGTGCTTTACATGATGTTAGCGACATTCATTTTTGCTGTAATGAATGTGCTAGTGAAGTATCTACCGAACATTCCTGCTATTGAAATCATTCTGTTCAGGTCGATTGTTTCATTTTTTATGTCGGGAGTTACGCTAAAGATGAAACGAATTCCACTTTTCGGCAAGAACAAAAAGATTCTTCTCATACGGGGTTTGGCTGGTGCTCTGGCGTTGATGATGTTCTTTACCACTTTACAAGAAATTCCTCTTGCTGGTGCGGTAACGTTAATGTTCCTGGGGCCAATATTTACCACCCTAATTGGTATTTGGGTAGTGAAGGAGAAGGTACGACCAATTCAGTGGTTGTTTTTCACCATGTCTTTTGTGGGTATTGTAATGATTAAAGGGTTCGATCCCAGAATATCTCCTTTGATGGCTTTGCTCGGAGTAGGGGCAGCTTTCTTCTCTGGCGTGGCCTATAATATGATTCGTAAGCTCAAGACCTCTGAGCATCCGTTGGTTATTATCTTCTACTTTCCCTTAGTTACCCTGCCTATTGTTGGGGCCTATTCAGCCCTCCATTGGGTTCAACCAGAAGGTATTGAGTGGCTCCTGCTTATTGGGGTAGGAGTGTTGACTCAAATTGCACAATACTTTATGACCATAGCCTACCAGTCAGAAGAGCTATCTAAGGTGGCCAATATCAACTTTATTGGAATTATCTATGCCTTAGGTTTTGGGTTCTTGCTCTTCGATGAAACCTTTAATGTGCTTACCTATTTGGGTATGGCCATTGTAATGGCTGGTGTTATTTTGAATGTAGTAATTAAGAATAAAAAGAAAGTTCATGAGACTGTTTCAAATTGATTCATTTACCAAGGAAGTATTTAAGGGCAATCCTGCGGGTGTAGTATTGGTTGAAAAACCTTTGTTTGAAGAAACCATGCAGGCTCTGGCAACTGAGATGAATTTGGCAGAAACAGCCTTTGTTGAAAAGGTTGGAGAGAAGTATGGCTTGAGATGGTTTACTCCGGCTAAAGAAGTGCCATTGTGTGGACACGCCACGCTGGCTTCAGCCTTTGTGCTTTTTGAAGAGGGGCTTCATGATGCTGCCGAGCCTGTGATTTTTGAGACATTGAGTGGAGAACTCATTGTGAGTAAGCAAGAAGATGGCAGTCTGCTAATGGACTTTCCCCGCACTGACCCTAAGCCATATTCTGGAGCTGATCTTGATAAAATTCAGTCGCTGTTTGGTGATGCAATTCATGAGGTTCGTGAAGTGCCGAATGAACTCATTGTTATTCTCCAATCGGCTGATGCAGTGAGAGCGGCCAATCCTTCATCTGATGTGATTGCCGAATTGGCGGTTAATGGGGTAATGGTTTCAGGCTGGGATGAGAGTGGAGAGTATGACTTTGTTTCCCGATACTTTGCCCCGAATCTGGGTATTAAGGAGGATCCTGTAACAGGATTTATTCACACCATTCTTTCTCCTTATTGGGCCATGCAGAAGGGTCAAGATACCTTCAAATGTTATCAGGCTTCTACCAGAGGTGGGGAGTTGTTTGTAAAGGTAAAAGAAAACCGCACACTCATTCAAGGGCATGCGGTCAAGGTTTTTGAAACAGACATTAGTATTTAAAGTGTTTTTGAAGATGCTGAAATGAATTCAGCATGACATTATAACATCTCCATCAGAGTCTCTCTCTGAGGACTCTGATGAATTAGTTTAATCTCTTTTTAGAATGAAAGCGGTGCTTCCCGGAACAGTAATGGTTGTTCCGCTTTTTCTGATACCCGATTCATTTACTTCCTTTCCATCTGCCACTAGTGTCCAATTGCCCTCCGGAAGAGAGATGGTTTTATTGAGACCACTTCCGTTGAGTAACACTAGAATGTCTTTCCAGCTATCACCATTAGCGTTATCTTTTAATTGATAGGTCAGGAAATTATCTCCTGAATAATCGAGGAACTCAAGATGTTCTTGAATTTGCTCTGTTGAAGTCATTCTGAAGGCGGGGTGATTCTTTCGCAGAGCAATCAGCCCTTTATAGTAGCTGAAAATATCTTCATACTTCTCTTTTCTGGTCCAGTCGAATTGATTGATGGCGTCTGGAGAATCAAAGGAATTTTCAACCCCATTCTTAGTTCTGAGCATTTCGAATCCGGCATGAACGAAGGAAACGCCCTGAGAAGTCAATACAATGGTTTCTGCCAGTTTATGCATCTTAATGAGTTCTTCCTCAGAAGCGTCTGGGTTCGAAATCGTGAGCTTGTCCCAAAGCGTATGATTATCATGGCACGAAACATAGCTAATGGTTTGGCTCGGTTCTGCTGCCCAGGGAGCTTTGGAGTAATTCACTTCTTCATAGTTCACCTGAGGGTGTTGAGTAGAAGCCACAATGCCGAACTTAATACTTTCTTTAAGTCCGGGTCTTTTACTGGCAAAGCCACCTTCTTCATGCTCAAAAACACTTCCCTTTAAAGCGTCTCTTAGGTCATCGCTAAAAGCCGCCACATTCTGCATTTTGTAGGTATTCGCTTTTAAAGCCTGCTGCTCTGAAGGAAGGGGAGATGAACCCGCTGTCCAACCTTCACCATAAACAAAAATGCTTGGATCGATTGCCCTCACAGCTGCGCTAACTTCATTCATGGTTTCCATATCATGAATGCCCATCAGGTCGAATCGGAAGCCATCCAAATGGTATTCGTTCACCCAGTATTGAACTGATTCTAAAATGTATTTTCGCATCATTGCTCTCTCAGAAGCAGTCTCATTTCCACATGCAGAAGCATCGGAGAAACCACCATCGGCATTTTGTCGATAGTAGTACATCGGCACTAGCTGGTTGAAATTAGAATCTTCCGTTTGGCCGGTATGGTTATAAACTACGTCTAGAATCACCCTGATTCCATTCTTGTGGAATTGCTGAACCATCTCTTTGAACTCGGTAATTCTAACTCTTCCATCGTATGGATTAGAGGAGAAGCTTCCTTCAGGCACATTGTAGTTCAAAGGATCATAACCCCAGTTATATTGTGGCTCATCCAGTCTGGTTTCGTCAATAGATCTATGGTCGAAAGTAGGAAGCAAGTGAACGTGAGTTACTCCCAGTTCTTTGATGTGGTCAATTCCCGTAGTTAGCCCCTTCGGACTTTTGGTTCCTTCTTCAACTAAACCGGAATACTTTCCGGGATAAGAAGATCCCGAAGAAGGGTGGATGGTCATATCACGAATATGGAGCTCGTAGATAATGATGTCATTATAGTTCTCCAGTTTAGGTCTTTGGTCATTCTGCCAACCTTCAGGGTCAGTTTGATCCAAATCCACAATCATGCTACGCTGACCATTTACTCCTACGGCTACAGCATACAGATCGGGTTTTTCTTGAAGCCATTGTCCATTTTGCATAACCTGATAGGTATAATATTTATCCTGCTGATCACCAGAAACCTTGTAAGTCCAGGTTCCTGCTTCATCTCTCTTCATTGGGTATGAAGCCTCCAGATTGTCACCATTTCCGGCAGAATATAGATGAAGCTTTACTTCCTGAGCCGCAGGCGACCAAAGTCTAAAAGAGGTTTGGTTGGGAGAATAGGTGAAGCCTAAATCATTACCCTCATATACCGGGTAGTCCGTTAAGGATTCATATTCTGGTTGGGTCTGACATGAGGTCATAATCAATAATAGGCTAATTAGAAGACTTAGAGCATTTTTCATTCTACTTTTCTTTAGTGTGAGGTTGAGGTAACTGGGGCTGATGCGGATTTATTCTCTTTCACCAAAAGCCATAATACCGCTGAAATTCCTAAGGCAATAGCGCTAATGATGAAGATCATGGATTTATCTTCCGCTCTATCAATAAACCCTCCGAGGCTGGAGGCTACTAATTGTGGAAGTACTACAGACAGGTTGAATAGTCCCATATAAAGCCCCATTCTACTTTGGTCTACGGTTTCTGACATAATTGCAAAAGGAAGACTAACTACGGCTGCCCAACCTATTCCCACAACAGCCATAAGCACAAAAAGCATGGTGGAGCTGTGGCCAAGTATTATAACCAGTAGATATCCAATGGCCATTGTAGCAATGCACAGCATATGAGTTTTAACCCGGCCTATCTTTTTGGTTATGGGTTCTAGAACGAGGGCTGGTAAGAGAAAGCCAACGGTATTGAGTATGGCAAATGAAATTCCAGTAATGAATCCAATCTCATCGTTTTGAGTCTCGGACAGTTGTTCTGTGGTGCTGAAACCCATAATATTTTCCTTTATAAAAGAGAAGGTATAAATGAACATGGTCTGAACACCGATCCAGGTAAAGGCATGAGCTACACAAATCTTGAGAAACTCAGGTAGATTAGTTTTTTGTTTAGACTGGTCTGTCTCAATTATCTCATTTTCCGGTTGAAGGCTTTTTGATTCTGTAATAAACAGAGTTGGGATTACAGAGAAAAGGAAAACAAGAATGGCTCCCAGATAGATCAAGGTATAGTTGCTGATGAAGGCTCCAATCAGATAGGCTACTACTCCGAAGAATCCTGAGATAGTTTGCATCCAGGTATAGCCCTTTGTTCTTACTGCGCCTTGAGGGGTAACATCGGCAATGACTGAACGGGTAGGGTTGAAGCTGATGTTAATGGCCAAGTCAAGAGATAAGGCAACGGCAATAGCCACGCCAATCACTTCTTCAAAGCCTAGCGCTTCGCTGATCACTCCTATGTTAGGAAGAGCCAGGAGCATAATGGAAGCAATAACACCACCAATAAGAATGAATGGTCTTCTTCTACCTCCCCAGAACCA
>JABXIP010000170.1 GCA_013373005.1 Cytophagia bacterium
AGAACCCAAGGAGACCCGGTACTACGGCCCCTACACCGATGTCGCGAGCATGACGCCCGAGGCCTATTGCGAGAGCATGGCCCACAAGCCGGGTGCACGTTACCGCTGCGATGCGACGCCCGACTACCTGGCCGAATGCGGGACCGTGGCGCGGATCGTCGAAGAAACGGAGCAGCCGCTCTACATCGTCATGGTCCGCGAGCAGGGGGAGCTGGCGTTTTCGCTGCATCAGGAGCAGCGCCTGAAGGGGATCGAGACCATCGCGGATTTCGAGGAGGCCTGGCGGGCCTGCGACGCGCGGCGCGCCGGCAAGCGCGTGCCGGTGACCTGCGGTGACGCTCGCCGGCTGCTCTACGATCAGCGCGCCTCGGTGGGCCACCAGCTTTCGGAGGCGCTGCAGATCATTCCGCGCGAGCGCATCATGATCATCGAGATGGGCACCCTGCGCGCAGACATCGCGGCCGTCTGGGAGGCGCTCTGCGGCTTTCTCGAGATCGAGCACCGCACCGACGTGGATTTCACCGCGCAGAACCTGCGCAAGACCATCCGCTTCCCGATCCTGCTGCAGGCCTCGGCCATGGCGTTCCGGCTCAAGCGCCGGCTCGGCATCCGCGGCGGGCTCGGGGTCGCCGGGGCGCTCAAGTCGGTGGCGGCGCCTGTGGCACGCGAGCGCGAGAGCCTCTCGCCGGAGCTGCGCGCCGAGCTGCAGACCTTCTTCGCCGAGGACAGCCGGCTGCTGGAGCAGGCGATGCTCTCGGGGCCGCACCTGCGGGTGGTGGACGGCAAGGTGACTGGGCAGGAGGCCGCCCTTGTCTGACGTTGCGGTCCTTGTCCCGACCTTTCGGCGGCCGGAGATGCTGGCCCGCTGCCTGGCCTCGATCGCGGGCCAGGATCTCTTCTCCGCGGACAGCGGCGACCGGGTGACGGTGATCGTGGGTGACAACAATCCCGATGCTTCGGCCTGTGCGCAGATCGCGGAGATGGCGGCGGGGTATCCCTGCGCCCTGCGCGCGATCCACGTGACCGAGCCAGGGCTGTGCCGGAACCGCAACGCGCTCTTCGCCGAGGCCCTGGCGATGCGGGCGGATTACGTGGTGCTGATCGACGACGACGAATGGGCCGGGACCGACTGGCTGAGCACCCTGCTGGGAGCCATGCGGCAGACCGGCGCCGATGCCATGGTCGGCCCGGTGCACACCATCTTCCATCCCGACGCACCGGAGTGGTTCCGGCGCTCGGGGATCGGACAGAGCGACGCCCGCAACGAGGCCCTGCCGACCGGCAGCCACAGTCCGAAGCTGGCCAGTCACAACACCATTCTCAAGGGCGAGATCCTGACCGCGCTGGAACCGCCCTGGTTCCCGCTCGAACTGAACTTCCTCGGGGCCGAGGATCAGGCCTTCTTCTGGCGGGCCAGCGCCGCGGGCCATGACCGGATCCTGTGGTGTGCCGAGGCGGCGCTGACCGAGGAAATGCCGCTGGCACGATCGGACAGGCGTTACTTCATCGACCGCTCCCTGCAGCGCGGGACCTCGGCCGTCATCGCGGCCAAGATCATCAACCCTCTGCTGCCGGCCGGCCGCGCCCGCCACCCGCTGCGGATCACCCTGAAGGAAATGCTGCGCCTCGTTGCAGGGCTGCCGATGCTGCTGCTGCCCGCCCGACGCTCGCGCTACATCCGCCACGCCATCTATGTTGCCGGGCGCCTGCAGGCGCACCTGGGGCACCAACGCAATTTCTACGGAAGCTGACAGGCATGAAGATTCTCTACCT
Organism: Cytophagia bacterium; assembly: GCA_013373005.1. Lineage (GTDB taxonomy): Bacteria > Bacteroidota > Bacteroidia > Cytophagales > Cyclobacteriaceae > Roseivirga. Next base: position 1,774 of record JABXIP010000170.1, read on the forward strand.
CGCCAAGGCCTACCCGCCCGAAACCGGCGGGGTCGAAACATATTCCGAGCAGGTCGCCATGGCCTATGCCCGTGCCGGGCACGAGGTCACTGTGGTGACCACCCATCCGGGCGCGGTCGGCGAGGAGATGCGCGGCGGGGTGAAGGTCACGAATGTCGGCGACCACGGCAGCCAGGCCGCCATCTTCGGGCGCATGACGCGGCATCTGTGGTCCCTGCGCCACGAGCCGTTCGATGCCGTGCATGCCACCACCTGGCGGGTGTCCCTGCCGGCGCTGCTCCTGCGGCGTGGCCTGCCCATGGTGCTGACCATCCACGGTCGTGAGGTCTTCGTGGTGCCCAAGCCGCTGCGGCCGATGATGATGCGCGCGCTGCGACACGCCGACCACCTGCCCACTGTCAGTCAGCCCATTCTCGACAAGTTCGAACAGGACCTAGGTTTCAGGCTGAAAGGGGCCTTCTCGAACTGGAACGGCATTTCCTTCGAAGAGGAGAGCGGCCAGCCCCACGACAAGCCCGCGGGCATGGTGCTGTTCTGCATGTGCCGGCTGGTGGCGCGCAAGAACGTGGACGGCGCCATCCGCGCTGTCGCCGAACTGGTCGGCAGGGGACATGACATCACCTTCCGCATCGCCGGCGGCGGCGAGGAGGCCGACAGCCTTGCGGCGCTGGTCCGGGAACTGGGCATGGAAGAGCATGTCACGCTTCTGGGGCGGGTGCCTGACGAAGACATTCAGCCGCTCTACCGCGGCAGCCACATTTTCCTTCATCCGCAGATCGCCACCCGCTCCGGGCAGGACATGGAGGGCTTCGGCCTGACCATCGCCGACGCCATGTCCTTTGGCTGCGTTCCGGTGGCCGGAGCTTCGGGCGGGCCGCTGGATTTCATCCGCAACGGTGAAACCGGCTATCTCGTGGATGGCACGAAGACCGGCGAGATCGTCACCGCGCTGGAGCGCCTGATCACCGATCCGGCCCATCGCGAGGCCCTCGCCGCCGCCGCACGGGATTTCGCCCGCGCGGAGCTGACCTGGGACGCACACGCCCACAAGATCCTCGAGCGCCTCGCGCCCGCGGACTGATCCACGGCGGCTGCGTTCGTTGCGATAACAGCGCCTTCACCACTCCCCCGCAGAGTGCCCGCATCGCAGGCGCTCGCGCTTCCGTCCGGCGGTGCCGCGGCGCGCTTTTCTGGTCATCCTCATGACCCGGTCCGACGGGTCATGCCCAAAGGAAAAACGCAATGGGACTCGTGGATCTTCATGATGCGGAAGCATTTTCCCCCTATCTCGCCACGCCGCATGCCGATGCCAGGATGTTCATCTACCGGGCGAACACCGACCAGCTTGCGCCCCTGTTCGAGGATGACGGCCTGACCACCATGGTCAGCAATCCCGTCCGGGCCAACGCCCAGGGGGCCTTTCCGATCCGCTATGCCATCGACGGCGAATACGGTGCCGCGATCCAGGACCGGCGGGGGCAGCATCTGCTTGCGGTGCAGCGCTTCACGGTGCGTCCGACGCAGGCATCGGCCCTGTCCCACGAGTTCAGGACCTTTGCGCAACTGCTGGCCGACAGTCAGAGAAAATACACCGACACCAGGGAGACCCTCACGGTCTATCCCGGCGACCTGTTCCGCGTGGTGGCGGGAGGCAGTCTCTACCGGGTTGCGGCGCCCGGGGCCGAGGACCATCACCTCACGACATCCGGGGGACTGAAGCTCTATGTGCAGCCGGATGCCGACGGTTATCATCCTGTCGAGGCCTTCGGTTTCACCGGCGACGGCAGCCCCGAGGACCGGGAGCGGCTGCAGCGGGCCAGCGACGCGACCCCCTTCCTGAAATTCCAGGCCCGGACGTACGAACTGGGCGCCCATGTCGAGACCCCCGCAAGCTACGGCGCCCATCGTCGCTGCTGCATTCTTGCCACCAACGACATCGCCTGGCGCAGCATCGGCCGCACCACGCTCCGCATCGCCGATACCGTGCAGTCCGGTCCGCATGCGAACGACGTCACCATCCTCTTCGTCGAGGATCGCGAGGACTTCAGCGCCCCGGGCTTCGTCTTCGACCAGAACACCGATGCGCAGGGGTATGGATCGCCGTTCGCCTGCTACGGCGTGGCGCGGGTGGATCTTGACCGGATCGAGGTCCGCAACGGCGGCGCGGTCCGTATCGGGGCCTCCGCGGCCCGGCTCAGTGGCGAGGTTCGCGGCAACATCACGATCGGCGCGGGGACGGGCACCTTCGCGCTCGGCGGAAAGCCCGGCGGCACGACACGCTGGCGCAACGTCTCGGCCTATGTCGAGAATTGCCGTGGCGGGGTGAACGTCGAGTGCGAGGACGTGAACGCCTTCGGCCTCATGCACGAGACGATCGAGGCGGATTTCGGCCAGATCGTCGGCTACAATCTCGACGGCGGCAGCTCTCCGGTGGAATTCGTCAAGGTCGAGGATGGCGCAAAGCGCGTCAATATCGACCTGATCTCGCTCAACACCGCGGCCTCGTCCGGCACCGGTCGCGCTGCGGCGCTCTGCATCAAGCAGGGGCAGGACGGCAATGGCATGGACCGGGTCTCGGTCGGCCGGATCTCGTGCAAGAACGTCGAGCAGGCGATCTACTTCGAGATGGCGGAGGCCCCGCAGGGCGCGCTTTATGTCGGCGCGTTGCAGGCCGACAGGGTGCGCTGCCTGTTCGACAGCCGCAACTCGGTCGGCGCCGCGGTCGGCGAGGCCGCCTCTGCGGTGATCCAGAACGTACAGGGCACGGTGCTGTCGCCCGGCACCTCCGGCGGGGCACCGCCTTCTGCGTCGAAAGCGATCCGACCTCGCCCGATGACAATGCCTATCCGCCCCATCTGAGGGCTCTGCAGATCCGCGGAGGCCACCTGTCGAGCGTCCAGGAGCGGACCTTCAGCATCCGTGGTGTCCGCCGCTTCGAATGTCATGGTCTCGCGGTCGAAAGCCACCTTTCGGCCACGCCCTCGGGCGGCTACGCCGGCGGCACCTACAACGTGATCGAGGCAGACGAGATCCTGCTGACCGACACCATGCTGAGGGGCTTCGCCGGCACCGGGGTGCCGCTCGAACTGCGCCCCAAGGTCTCGTGCCGGCTGCGTGGCTGCGACCTGCAGGGCAATGGCAGCGGCACGGCACTGTTCCTGAACGGGTCGGGGAACCTGCTGCTCGAGGGCTGCCAGATGTCCGGCGCGACCAACGCGCTGAACTTCCGCGTTCTGCAGGCGGAGTTCGATCCGCTTGCGGCGGTCGACAGCGCGGGTAGCCGGATCGTCATCCCGAACCATCCTTTCCGCCATGGCGAACTGGTGCGCTTCACCGCCGGCGGAGGCGGCATCGGCGGGCTGGCGGACGGCGCGGAGTACCGGGTGATCTACCTCGATGCGAACAGCATCCAGCTCTCGGACAGCCTGCGCGGCAGCGCCATTGCACTGAGCTCGGCGACGGCGGGCGCGGCATCGCTGCGCAAGGCGCTGACCGTCAAGCTGCGCGATCTCCGCAACAGCTGTCCGACCCTGGTCGCAAACAGCGACAGGCCGCTGTCTTTCACCCAGGACGGAAGCTGGTAACGCCCGAATCCAGGCGCCGAAAAATTGCACCGGTCCGCGTCTGGCCGCATGGATCGGTGCGTTTTTGATTAGCTCCCTTCACAATCGGTATATTGGCCTTGACCTTCCGCGAGCCATGCGAAACCCATCGGATGCAATCGCCGCCCCGGCGGCCCGGTCTGGAGATCCCTGGTGAAGGACAAGTCGAACGCCCCCCGGGACGCGAGAAGAAACAACCTCGACAGCCTGCGGCTGATCCTCGCCAGCCTCGTGGTCCTCGAGCATGCCAACAACCTGTTTCACGTCGCGCAGGGGACGTCGTATCGCTTCCCCTTCTTTCTCGTGAACCTGTCGGATGTGGCCGTATCGACCTTCTTCGTGATCTCGGGAATGCTGACCTATGACAGCTACCGGCGGGATCCCGATATCATCCGGTTCTACCTGCGTCGCATGTTCCGGGTCTTTCCTGCCTACTGGAGCGTCCTGTTGCTGCAGGTCGTTGTCTTCTGCCTAGCCGCGACCACGCTGGTGCTCTGGGATCGGCTGCCGTTCTACCTCGCCGCCAACGCGCTGACGGCCAACTTTCTTGCTCCCACCTTCCTTGAGGGAGTGCCCGCAATCAACGGCTCGCTCTGGACGATCAAGATCGAAGCCTCGTACTATCTCCTGTTGCCGCTGCTCTTCCCCCTGCTGGTCCGCTCGCCGCTCCTGCTGCTGCTGGGGCTGCTGTCCTTTGCCTGGGCCGTCGGGATCGAGCACGGGACACTGGCCAAGCAGCTTCCCGGCAAGCTCTACCTGTTTGCGATCGGCATCGCCCTCGCCCGGTTGTCTTCGCGGATCACCGAGCGGCATGCGCTGATCGCCCTGCTGCTGGCACCGCTGGGAATCGTCCTGAAGTTCGCCACCGAGGGGCTCTTCATCCTGCAGGAACTGATGGCCGCCGCGCTGGGGGTCTGTCTGGTGATCGCCTTCATGCGCCCGTGGCTCCAGCGCGAACCCATGGATATCTCCTACACGCTGTATCTCGTCCACTACCCGGTGCTGGTTCTCGTCACCCGATTCCTGTTCCCGGGCCAGCCTTTCGCCATCGTGCTGGCCGCCGGACTGGTGCTGTCGGTTCTTCTGGCGGTCCTGATCTCGTTGCTGATCGAGCGCCCCGCACTGGGTCTCGGACGCCGTCTCGTGTCGCGATCGGGAAAGCCCCGGGCGCCGCGCCCCATGAATGGGGCCCCGGTCCCGGCGCAGGACAAGCCCACCTGAACGCCCCCAGAGGGGAGGGTGCGCGTACCCCTCCCGCCTCTTCCTGTTGCAACCAAGTTGAAATGTCACCGGCTGCGCAAAGCAGGAATGTCTCACCGAGGGTGGAGAATCATGGCCGGGCAGGGCGAAGACCGCACATATCGCAGCCCTGATCGGCCATGCGTTCAGAGCCGGAGCTTGCGGCGCTCCTTTGCGTTGTAGACGGCCCGGAAACCTTGCTCGTCGAGGAGCTTCTCGAAGGCCCACCAAGGCAAGGCGGTCGGCAAAATATGGAGGGTTGTCCAAGATCGTCAGCGTCCCGCAGGCGTTCTCCACTGACAGGATCCACAAAGGATCGTCTGAGGTTCGGTAAATCTCCACGGTGAAGCGGTGGCCGTCGACCACCACGTCCTGCGCCAGGTTCGAGAAGACGATCTCCGTGCTCGAGGAAAAAACGCGTAATTAGGGTTATGTGAAAAATTTGAGTCAGCCCCTTCGCAATGTCGCCCACGATGCGTGAAATCCGGTAGGATTTCGGCGAACAGGAGAAGGCCACGGAATGGCTGGAAGCGAGAGAAACCGGAAATGAAGGCTTCCGCGTCAAGGACGGCGCGGCAGTAGAAGAAGGACACACGACTTTACTGTGAGGTCATCGGTTGAAGCCCAACGGGTACTTCTGCGTTTTCAAGGAAATCGCAGATCTCTTTGCCGACCTGATCGCCAAGGATGCACAGACGGGCGCAAGTTTCGTACCCGACATCAGCGTTGGCCTGGCCTGGGCAAGGCACGGCGCATCGGGATTAGCCCAGTCCAGCAGCTTGCCGCAGCGCCTCGTTTATGCGGGTCTGCCAACCCGGCCCCTTGGCCTTGAAACGGGCCACGACTTCGGGATCAAGGCGCAACGACACAGCCACCTTCGGATTCTCAGCCTTCGGGCGCCCTCCCACGTTCTTGCGCATCCTCTCGGACAACGCTGGGAACGCCTCTCCGAAAGGCTTCGCCTGGGCAATCTGCGCGTCGGTCACCTCCGGTGCATCCGGATCGCTGGCAATCATCGCCTGAATCCTGGCTTCACTGAGCGGCTTCTTAGTCATAGCAATCCGCTCTCCTTACGGCTCGCTGGGCGCATCGAAACAACCGAAACGCCTTGGGTTCCCAGGACGGCGAAGACGACAGCGATGGTGCCGTCCGAAAGCCGACCGATCGCCATGTGGCGGTTCTCCTTCGCTGGGAGGACCAGCGAAGATGGAAGAACATCTCGTCCAAGTCTGCGAAGTCGAGCCCATGTTAGGCCAGATTGCTTGGCCTCTTCGGCTCGTCCCAGACGATCATCATACGCGCATCCTAGATCATAAATATGATTTTTGTATATACATAAACAAGCGCAGAGCCACGCAGAACATCGCGATAGATGTAACGGCAGACGAAAAGCTGAGAGGGCCCAGAAAATATCAGGTTTCATTGGTCATCGCAGGTCACCTGGGACTGTAACGCTGACAAATTACATTTCCTGCTACAGCTACAGTCCCATGTCGGAGCGTTTGGGTGTCAGCGTGTCCAAGTGTCACGGTGTCAGCGTGTCCATGTGGCACCCTGTCCAAGTGTCAGGGTGGCAGCTTGTCAGTCTGTCACCGTGTCCGTGGGTAAATCACAGCCAATGATTACGATTGTTGGGATCTGGTAGGTGAAACTCGCGCAGGGCCGTAGAGGCACTGCAAGGCGCCTTAGAAGCACGAGTCTTCGTAGCGTCCCCTTGCCCACAGCCTCCCACAGACGCTCTCAGCGCGTGCTTCAGACAACCTGGGCCATACGTGGTACTGTCCGGCGTCAGCGCCCATGGGACATCTGAATCGATTTCGGAAAGGAGGGTTTCTGGCTCATCGTAGCCACCAAGGAGTGGAGATGAGACAGAACCCCGGAACACCGAAGCCTTCCGCCGAGAGGAGCCGCGAGATGGAAAGTGGATCCCACACGCTGCAGATATAGCGAAGCGGCCGGCGATGCGCAGGGCGAGCCACGCGGGGAGGCCGCGAGATCCCTGCGGGCACCTGCTCCGGTTGCCTGACAGCGGTTTCGGTTGAACAGGCGGTTGCGGTCGCGTTATCCAGCAGGAAATCTCCTCAGGCGGGACATCCCGATGCGTCATATTCTCCCCGCCGCCGCCTGCGCGGCCTCTTCCCGGGGCACCGCGGCATGAGCGCGGTCATCTTCATTCCCGCCCGCTACGCCTCGTCGCGCTATCCCGGCAAGCCGCTGGTCGAGCTCACCGGCGCCACCGGCGAGGCCCGCAGCCTGATCCGCCGCGCCTGGGACGCGGCGCTGAGCGTCGAGGGCGTGGCCGCGGTCTACGTGCTCACCGACGACGACCGCATCGCCGAGGCGGCGCGCGGCTTCGGCGCCGAGGTGCTGATGACCTCGGAGCAGGCCCGCAACGGCACCGAGCGCTGTGCCGAGGGGCTGGCCCAGCTCGACGGCACCCCCGAGATCGTCATCAACCTGCAGGGCGACGCGCCGCTCACCCCGCCGTGGTTCGTCGAGGCGCTGATCGCGGCGATGCGCGATCCCTCGGTCGAGATGGCGACCCCGGTGCTGCGCACCGACCCCGAGACGCTGGCGAACTTCGTCACCGACCGCCACGCCGGCCGCGTCGGCGGCACCACCGCGGTGATGCGCGGCGACGGCACCGCGCTCTATTTCTCCAAGGAAGTGCTGCCCTACGTGGGCAATCTCGAAACCCCGCCCGAGGTGTGGCACCATGTGGGGGTCTACGGCTACCGCCCCGAGGCGCTGCGCCGCTACGCCGGCTGGGCCGAGGGGCCGCTGGAACGGGCCGAGGGGCTCGAGCAGCTGCGCTTCCTCGAGAACGGCACCCCGGTCACCTGCGTGCCGGTCGAGGCCCGCGGCCGGGTGTTCTGGGAGCTCAACAACCCCGTCGACGTGGCCCGCATCGAGGCCGTTCTGAAGAAGGAGGGCATCGCATGAACACCGCCGTTTCCGCCCGCGAGGTCGCGGTCAAATCCGTCACCTTCGCCAATGACGCCCCGCTGGCGCTGATCGCCGGGCCCTGCCAGCTCGAGAGCCTCGAGCACGCCCGCATGCTGGCCGGGCGCATCGCCGCCGCCGCCGCGGCGGCGCGGATGCCGTGGGTGTTCAAGGGCAGCTTCGACAAGGCCAACCGCTCGTCGCTCTCGGGCAAGCGCGGTCTCGGCATGGAGGCCGGGCTCTCGATCCTGTCGAAGATCGGCGCCGAGTTCGGGGTGCCGGTGCTGACCGACATCCACGGCCCCGAGCAATGCGCGGCCGTGGCGCAGGCGGTGGACATCCTGCAGATCCCCGCCTTCCTGTCGCGCCAGACCGACCTGCTGCTCGCCGCGGGCGAGACCGGCGCCGCGATCAACGTGAAGAAGGGCCAGTTCCTGGCGCCCTGGGACATGGCCAACGTGGCCGCCAAGATCGCCTCGACCGGCAACCAGCGCCTGATGCTCTGCGAGCGCGGCGCCAGCTTCGGCTATAACATGCTGGTCTCGGACATGCGCAGCCTGCCGATCATGGCCGAGACCGGCTACCCGGTGGTGTTCGACGCCACCCACTCGGTGCAGCTGCCGGGCGGCCAGGGCAACTCGTCGGGCGGCCAGCGCCAGTTCGTCGGCACGCTCGCCCGCGCCGCCGTGGCGGTGGGCTGCGCCGCGGTCTTCATCGAGACCCACGAGGACCCCGACAACGCCCCCTCGGACGGGCCCAACATGGTGCCGATCGACGGGCTCGCCCCGCTGCTGGCCCGCCTGCACGCGCTCGACGAGGTGGTGAAGCCCTGACCTGAGGGCCGCGCGCGGACGCGGGGGCGACAGGCCCCCTCCCGTCTCGTCCAGGCCGTCTCGTCTAGGCCGGCTGGCCGACCTCGGCGAGGATCCGGCGCAGCATCAGCGCGCCGTATTCGGCGTTGCCGTGGTGCGGGTCGCGCTTGCCGTTCTTCAGCAGCCCCGCCGCGTATTCCGGCCGAAGCAGGCCCTGCGCGTCGGCGGTCTCGGGCGGGAAGTCGACGAAATCCACCCCCAGCCCGTCGAGGAAGCCGCGGAAGCGCGCCCGGGAGCGGCGGTCGATCTCGAGCAGCACCTCCGGATCCGCCCCGCGCACGATGTTCTGGTGATCGGCCCGCACCGGCGGCGCGCTGATCACGAAGAAGCGGATGCCTGCGTCCTTCAGCTGGGTGAGGAAGGCACGGATGTGGCGCTGGTCCTCGTCGGCCATGCGGTCGATCAGCCCCGAGGAGACCGGGCGCTGCCCGTCCCCCGCCAGCGCCGAGGGCGCCGCGGCGCCGGTCCAGATCCGGTCGCCGTAGAGCCGCGGGTTGTGGGTGCCCATGCAGATGCCCCAGAGCCGGTCCGGGGCAATATGGTCCTGCCCGGTGAAGCGGACGAGGTTTTCGGCATAGACCGGCTGGGTCAGCACCACGCGGCCGGCCTCGGTGGCGCTGAAGGCCTCGGTCTCGTAGACCCCGGCGCCGAGCCCGAAGACGGTGACCCCCGCCGCCTCGGGCACCTGCCCCAGGCCCTGGTTGAGCGCGATGGTGTGGGAATTTCCGGTGATGGTCAGCTGGCTCATCGGCCGAACTCCTCGAGCAGGGCTTCCTCGCAGACGAGATCGTCCTCGGACAT
>JABXIP010000207.1 GCA_013373005.1 Cytophagia bacterium
AAATGCCATTTGTTGATCAGGGTAATTGCGTTTAAGACTGTAATTGTTTTAAGTGAGTGTAGCTTCAAAAGGTTAAACACTAAGCAATGCTTGCTAAACGTTCCAAATAGGTATTAATTCGTAGTATGAAGCTCAAAGTTTGGGTTCTTGGTCTACTTATATTTCTCTTTGTCTTTTCTTGTGGCGGGGCTGCAGATGAAGAGCCTGAAGCTCCTTTGGATCTGAACAAGGGTAAGAGCTATTTCTTTCTGGAAGAAGGTAAGTACCGCGAGTATAACGTTTATGAGATTCGCTATTACGCGGTAGATATTAGCGATACACTACAGTATCAACTGAGGGAAGAAGTAGGAGAAGCATTTGCCAATCAGAATGGGCAGATTTCACATTTTGTAAATAGATATATCAGAGATAATGCTAGTCAGGCTTGGGAGCTTGATTCTGTCTGGACAGCCAGAATAGAAGGAGACAAGGCCATTTCGGTTGAAAACAATGTGCCGTTGGTTAAAATGACCTTTCCGGCCGATACGAGTCGCAGATGGGATGGAAACCTACTCAACAGCAATGACCCGAATATTCGTAAGCTGGTAAATTTCAATAGTACCTTTACAGTAGGTTTAAATACATTTCTACGTACTGCTGAGGTTGAAATTAGCAGAGATGAAGATGGTATTACCTTCAGAGATATTCGTAGAGAGGTTTATAGAGATAGTATCGGATTGATTTACAAACTCTATAACAAGGTTAAACTCTGTTCTCGTGCCGAATGTCTTGGACAACAATTGGTTGAATCAGGCCGTTTTTATCGGGAAGAACTGATTGCCCACGGCTATGTAGATGAGGACTAAATCCTTTATATTTTTCCTGTTTTTTCTTTGCCTGAGCAGCTGGGCACAAGACCGTTATATGGTCTTTTTTATTGATAAAGCCGGGAGTCCATATTCCATTCAGGCACCAGAAGAATTCCTTTCTGAAAGAGCTCTTGCCAGAAGAGCAAAAGAACAAATTGTTATCACTGAGGAAGATATTCCTATCAGCCCGAACTATACCCAAGGCTTAATAGATTTGGGTATTGAAGTCTACTATTCTACCAAATGGATGAATGGTGTGTTGGTGCAGATGGATCAAAATGAAGCAGTGGTCGTTCAGAACTTACCTTATGTGACCTCTATTGAGAAGGTTGCAGCCAATGCTCCTTTGCAGCAGAGAGCGCTTAAACGTGCTGAGCCGCTTCCCGGACAAACCAATGCAGCCATAGATCAGCAGAGGATGTTAGGTATAGATTTGATGCATGAATACGGCCTGTATGGAGAAGGACTATTGATAGGCGTGTTTGATGATGGATTTACTAACCTTTCTCAACTAGAGGCATTTCGGCACATTCTGGAAGAGGATCGCTTGTTGTACAGCTTCGATTTTGTGAACAATAGAGAAAGCGTTGAAAATGGTGAGGACCATGGCACCCGAGTGCTTTCTATTATTGGAGCTAATCAGTTTAATTACAAGGGAGGAGTACCCAATGCCACCTTTATTTTAAGTGCTACCGAGGCACCACAAGAGTACAGAGTTGAGGAATATAATTGGCTCTTTGCTGCCGAGAAAGCTGATTCTGCCGGAGTTGATATCATCAATACCTCTTTAGGCTATAAGACAGGATTTACGGATCCATCCATGAACTATACCAATGCTCAATTGGACGGTGAAACAGCAGTAATTACCCGCGCAGCCAATATTGCAGCCTCTAAAGGTATTATATTGGTGAATAGTGCCGGTAATAGTGGTTCCTTGGTAAGTGCTCCGGCAGATAGCCCAAATGTGCTGGCCGTGGGAGCCATTGCTGCAGATAGCCTAATCGCCAGTTTTAGCAGCAAAGGAACAAGCTCCAATGTCTTCAAACCTGATGTAGTGGCTCAAGGGGTAAGTACCTTGCTAATCACCTCTCAGGGTAGTATGGCGGCTCAAAATGGCACATCATTTTCCGCTCCTATGATGACAGGTTTGGTCGCAGGTGTTCGGCAGGCCTATCCGGGAAAAACTGCGGCTGAAATAAGAGATATGATTAGAGCAGCAGGAGATAGGGCAACCAATCCAGACAATGTTTATGGTTACGGAATTCCAAGCTTTGGTCGAATTATAGAAAATGAGCGGACCTTGGCAGCTGCCAATTCGGTTATTTATTCCGCTTACCCAAACCCAACTGCCGATGACCTGCTCTTGAGATTCGATGAAAAGTATTTTGGTGAGCTGTTGACCATTCAGATCATCAACCCCAATGGCCGGTTGAAGAATCAATTTGAATTTGTTCCATTTGAGTCGAGAAATCCTCTGAAACTGGAGTTAAATGAAAGCGGAATTTATTTTCTTAGAGTGATTTCCAACTCAGGAACCACCTCAAGGAAGATCATTAAATATTAATTTATATTTGTTCATGAACTCACCCATAGTTGCCCCATCGGTTTTGGCCTCAGATTTCGCCAACCTTCAGCGTGACATAGAAATGCTTAATGAAAGCCAGGCCGACTGGATTCATATTGATATTATGGATGGTGTTTTTGTACCCAATATCTCTTTTGGGCTACCGGTGCTCGAGGCAATTAATAAACATGCTAAAAAGCCGCTGGATGTGCATTTAATGATTACTCATCCTGAAAAATATCTCAAAGCCTTCCGCGATGCTGGTGCTGCTAATATTACAGTGCATTACGAGGCATGTAATCACCTGCACAGGGTTTTAGAGGAAATCAAAGCATTGGACTGTAAAGCCGGTGTGGCAGTTAATCCGCATACTAATGTGCAGTTGTTGGAAGATACCATTAAAGACATTGATCTGGTCTGCATGATGAGTGTAAACCCCGGTTTCGGTGGGCAGAAGTTTATTGAAAACACCTACAAAAAAGTAAGACAGCTCAAGGAAATCATTGCCGAGAATGAAGCGCATACACTCATTGAAATCGATGGTGGAGTGAATGCTC
>JABXIP010000145.1 GCA_013373005.1 Cytophagia bacterium
CCTATTTTCTACTACTCATACCGGGTAGGTCAGAACTACAAAATCTTCAAGTTCTACAAGTTCAGATCTATGAAAACCAATGCCGACCAGCTGGTCCACAAAATGAAGCACCTGAACCAGTATGAGGTAGAAGACAAAATTGAGCTGCAGGAGTATGAGCTGAACCGTCACGCCATTGCCTATTATGCCAATGACCCGATGATGATTCATGACCAGAAATACGCAGATGTCAATCACTTCGAAGACCACAAGAGTCAGGAAAATGCCAACTCATTCGTGAAGTTTAAAAACGATCCAAGAATTACCCGAGTAGGTAAATTCATCAGAAACACCAGTATCGATGAACTGCCTCAGCTCTTCAACATTCTCAAAGGAGATATGTCTGTGGTAGGCAACCGCCCTCTCCCATTATATGAAGCAGAAAAATTGACTACTGATAATCGTGTGGGGCGTTTCCTTGGCCCTGCTGGGTTGACCGGTCTATGGCAGGTAACTGAGCGTGGTAAAGACAATGTAGACCCTGAAAACAGGGTAAGACTAGACATTGAATATGCAGAAAATCACAGCTTGTGGATGGATCTGAAGATATTGATTAAAACGCCTTTGGCTGCCCTTCAACATGAAAACGTTTAGGCCATGAAGAAGCTGTTGCAGAACCTCAAAAGGCCAAACACAGGTCGCTCATATATTCCATTTGTAGACGGCATCCGTTTCGTTGCCATACTTCCGGTGGTTATTCTTCATGCCAATGAGCGTTTCCTCAGATACGTTTATGGCGAAGAAAACCTGGCAGGAGCCAACGAGCAAATCAGCTATCTCATTAGCCGTGGAGCCATAGGTGTGATGATCTTCTTTGCCCTCAGCGGTTTTGTACTGGCACTTCCCTTTGCCAAAAACAATTTCACTTTCAGCTATAAGAAATACATGAGCCGAAGATTGGAAAGACTCGAACCTCCCTACATCTTCTGGATGAGCCTTTTCGCAATCATTTACCTGATGAAGTCCGGCCTGGGCATTGGAGAAATGGCCGGTCATTACTTCAGCAGCATATTCTATGTGCACAACATAGTATACGCAGACTTTCCGGTGATCAACCCTGTAGCCTGGTCGCTGGAAGTTGAGATTCAGTATTACCTCATCGCTCCTTTCATTGCCATTTTGTATTTCAACCAAAAAGATGAATTGCTAAGAAGGCTTTTATTAAGTCTGTTCCTTTTGTTTTTTGTTGTCTATCAACATGTGCTGGGCTTTCAGTTTCAGCCATTCAGAGCATCCATTTTGGGTCAGTTACAGCACTTCCTCATCGGACTTTTTGCAGCCGACCTCTATGTGAATTCCAAAAAATGGATTTCTGAAAAGAGTCATGGACACGATTTACTCGGCCTGATTTCCATTGTGATTATGATGTTCACCTGGACAGATGATTTAGAGAAGTCATTACTCTTTTCAGTCGCTCTAATGGGCTTCTTTCTGAGCGTACTGAAAGGCAAATTCATCCCCCAATTCCTGTCCTACAAGTGGATTCCAATCATTGGTGGAATGGTCTACACTATCTACCTTACCCACCTTCCCTTGCTGGAACTGGTCTATTCATTCATCGGCAGATTTGGTTATTCAACGACATATATCTCAGGTCTAACGATAAGTCTCATTATTGCCCTACCTATCATCTTATTTAGCAGCATAATCTTTTACTCGGTCGTTGAAAGACCTTTCATGAAGAAATACGGCTTTCAACAAATCCTCGAAAAGCTCAGGAGTCTGGTCGGTAAAAGCTTAGCTAAATCAGAAAGATAAAATGAAAAAGATAGTCCTAACCATTACCGCATTAATTGCACTCACTGCACTGGCTAAAGCTCAGGAAGCACTGCCTCAATTAAAGGTAGAAAACCTGAGACCAATTGAGGAACTGATAGAAGCGGCCGTTGAAAGGTCTTCTACTATCAAGGCTCTGAATGTATCTCAGGAGCAGACAGATCAGGAAATTGCCATGAACAAGAAAAAATGGCTACAGCACCTATCACTAAATGCTGGAGTGAACTACGGTAATGGGGTGGTTTCGGATCAATTGATTGGCGACCAAAGCACCAGCCTCACCTACCTCACCAGACAAAACGTAACCTACAATTTAGGGGTGAACATCAGACTCCCTTTCACCGAAGTGAGTTCAAGAAGAAACCAGATCAAGATTAAGGAGCTTGAAATTGAAAAGCTAGATTACCTGAAAGATCAAGAACGCGAGCTGATGAAGAAGGAAATTGTAAAGCTTTACTCAGACTTAAAGCATTACATCACCTCATATGAAATTCAGGCTGAAGTGGTGGAAACCAACGAAATGGCGCTCACTGTTGCCGAAGGATATTTTAAATCGGGCAAGCTGCCGCTGGAACAATACAGAATGGCTGTTGAATCGAACTACTCCTCTAAGCTGGAGTTTGAAAAGGCCAAAAACCAAACCTGGTTGGTCTACAATACTTTGAAAACCATTGTTGGACAAGACATTCTCAAATAAGCCATGACTATCGTAGAAATTGTAAGACTGCTGGTTCGCTACTTCCACTTCATTGCCGGAACAGCCATCATTCTCGCCTTCCTGGTCTTCTACAGTACTAAGGATGGTAAAAAGGAATACACTACTCATACCTTGCTGAACACAGGATTGATATCAGGCTACAGTATTGAAAGCAATTCCAGCGGAAGGGTTGACTATGCGAAAACCAACAACGAACTAGAAAACCTGATTAACCTGGCTACAGCTTATGAAACCAATAAGGAGCTTTCCGCCAAATTAATGGCACATCTTCTTTTGGCGAGGAGAGATAATCAATTGAGACTCTTGAGCGATAATCTGGAAGACTTCGAAGAGACTATTAAGCACCTGGATATCAAGATCACGGAGTCAGATTCTGAGATTTCTGTCTACGAAAAACTGGTAAGGTTAAGAGAGCAAGATCAGTTCAATGAGGTCTATCTTATTGCGAATTCAAAAAACGCGTTCTTCGGAATTGAGCAGTTGGAAAACATTATTGTGACTCGTGAAGGCAATAGTGATATGATCAGAATGCAGTACACTTCTCTCGATCCATACCTGAGCCAAAAGACTTTGGGACTACTAACAGACATTTTTATGTCGAAGCAAAC
>JABXIP010000417.1 GCA_013373005.1 Cytophagia bacterium
AAGGATCTTCTGATCAAGGTGGACCTGACCGGCGACGGTCAGTTCGAGACCATGGCGGGGCTGCGCGCCACGCGGGTGAGCTTCAATGCCGAGAGCGTCGATGTGACGACGCTCGAGAGCCAGGGCGGGTGGCGCGAGCTGCTGGCCGGAGCGGGCGTCAAGTCGGCCAGCATAAGCGGCTCGGGGGTGTTCAAGGATGCGGGGACGGACGAGCGTGCCCGGCAGATCTTCTTCGACGGCGAAACCCCCGATTTCCAGGTCATCATCCCCGATTTCGGCACCGTCGCGGGACCGTTCCAGGTGACCTCGATCGAATACGCGGGGTCGCACAACGGCGAGGCCACCTACGAGGTATCCTTGGCCTCGGCCGGCGCGCTGCAGTTCGTGCCGGTTCCGGTGACCTGATGGCCAATCCGTGGCGGGGAGAGGTGGCGCTGCAGATCGACGGCGAGCGCCACCTGATGCGGCTGACTCTGGGGGCGCTGGCCGAGCTCGAGGCGGGGCTCGAGGAGGGCTCGCTGGTCGAGCTGGTCCGCCGCTTCGAGGAGGGCCGTTGCAGCACCCGCGATGTGCTGGCGCTGATCGTGGCGGGGCTGCGCGGCGGTGGCTGGGACGGCACTGCGAAGGACCTGCTCTCGGCCGAGATCGCCGGCGGCCCGATGGCGGCGGCGCGGGCGGCGGCCGAGCTTCTGGCGCGCGCCTTCATGCTGCCGGAGGAGAGCTGATGCAGGGCTTCGACTGGCCGAATCTGCTGCGCGCGGGGCTCCGCGGGTTGGGGCTCCGGCCGGACGAATTCTGGGCGCTCACGCCCGCCGAGCTGCGGCTGATGCTGGGCGAGGACAGCGGCGAGGTGCCGATGGGACGGTCCCGGCTCGAGGAGCTGATCGCGGCCTTCCCGGATGAGGTGAAAGGAGAGGTTTCATGAGCGAATTCGAGAGGCTCGACGATCTCGATACGGAGATCGCGGCGCTGGAGGCAAGCCTTGGCTCGGCGGCGGGCATGGCGGCGCAGTTCGACGCCGAGATGAAGCGCATCCACCAGACCTTCTCGGCCACCGGGCGCAACGTGACGCGGCTGGAAAGCTCGCTGAGCAAGGGGCTGGGCCGGGCCATAGACGGGGTCGTGCTGGACGGCATGAAGCTGTCCGAGGCGCTGGACGTGGTGGCGCGCTCGATGATCGACGCGGCCTACAAGGCGGCGGTGCAGCCGGTGACGCAGCACGTGGGCGGTATGCTGGCGGGCTCGCTTGCGGGCATGTTTGGAGGGCTGTCGCTCTTCGCCAAGGGCGGCGCGTTCACGCAGGGCAAGGTGATGCCCTTCGCCAACGGCGGCGTGGTGTCGGGGCCGGTGAGCTTTCCGATGCGCGGCGGCACCGGCCTGATGGGCGAGGCGGGCCCCGAGGCGATCATGCCTCTCACGCGTGGGGCCGACGGCAGGCTCGGGGTGCGGGCGCAGGGCAGCGGCCACCCGGTGCAGGTCGTCATGAACATCAGCACGCCCGACGTGCAGGGCTTCCAGCGCAGCCAGTCCCAGATCGCGGCCAAGATGAGCCGGGCGCTGGGGCAGAGCGCGCGCAACAGGTGAGGTATGACAGATGAGCTTTCACGAGGTGAGATTTCCGGCGGACCTCAGCTTCGGCGCGCTCGGCGGTCCCGAGCGTCGCACCGACGTGGTGGAGCTGACCAGCGGCTACGAGGAGCGCAACAGCCCCTGGGCCCATTCGCGCCGGCGCTACGACGCGGGGCTGGGGCTGCGCAGCCTCGATGACATCGAGAAGCTGCTGGCATTCTACGAAGCCCGCCGCGGTCAGCTCTACGGCTTCCGCTGGAAGGACTGGGCCGACTACCGTTCATGCAAGCCGAGCGGGACGATCTTGCCCACCGACCAGGTGATCGCGCGGGGCGACGGTGCCACGCGGGCCTTCCAGCTGGTCAAGGTCTACCGCTCCGGCACGGCCTCCTACGCGCGGCCGATTTCGAAGCCGGTGGCGGGCACGGTGGTGGCCGCGGTGCAGGACGTCGAGATGCGCGAGGGCGTACATTTCGAGCTAGACCTGACCACCGGGATCATCACCTTCGCCGACGCGCCGATGACCGGGGTCGAGATCTCGGCGGGCTACGAGTTCGACGTGCCGGTGCGTTTCGACACGCCGGGCATCAACGTCAGCGTCGCGAGCTTCCAGGCGGGGCAGGCGCCCGACGTGCCCGTGGTGGAGGTGCGGGTCTGATGGGCATCGCGGAGCTTCACGACCACCTCGCGACGGGGCTCACCACGGTGTCGCGCTGCTGGGAGGTGACCCGAACCGACGGGCTGCGGCTGGGCTTCACCGACCATGACCGGGACCTGTTTTTCGACGGGCTGGTGTTCCGCGCAGACACCGGGCTCAGCGCCAAGGCGTTGCAGCAGGCGACCGGGCTCGCGGTCGACAACACCGAGGCCATGGGCGCGCTGCGCGACGATGCGCTCTCGGACGCGGATATCGAGGCCGGGCGCTTTGACGGCGCCGAGGTGGTGTCCTGGCTGGTCAACTGGCAGGAGGTGTCGCAGCGCAAGATGCTGTTCCGCGGCACCATCGGCCAGATCCGGCGGGCGGGTGGCGCCTTTCACGCCGAGCTGCGCGGGCTGACCGAGATGCTCAACCGGCCCATCGGGCGCGCCTACCAGCGACCATGTTCGGCGGTGCTGGGCGATGCCATGTGCCGCGCCGACCTCACCGAGCCGGGCTATTTCCACGAGGGCGCGGTGCTGAGCGCCAGCGAAAACCGCTCGTTCGGCTTCGGTCCGCTGGTGGGGTTCGAGGAGGGCTGGTTCCAGCGCGGACGGCTGGTGGTGTTGAGCGGGGCCGCCGCGGGTCTCACGGGCCACATCAAGCGCGACCGGCTCTGGAACGGCGAGCGGCTCATCGAGCTGTGGGAGCCGCTGGGCGCCGCGGTGGTGCCGGGCGA
>JABXIP010000014.1 GCA_013373005.1 Cytophagia bacterium
GATCCGATGGAAACAAGAAATGTAATATCAAGAGGTATAGAAGCTGCGAATCATGCACCCATTAAGGAGGCCTTCAATGTGGGGGTGATTCAAACTTAAAGATGGAAGAAACAGACAATCTGAATAACAATGAGCTGAAGGCTTTGGTGTCACTTTTGGACGATGATGATACTGAAGTAGTTCAGCATGTGGAAGACCGAATAATGGCGCTGGGAACCTACATTATTCCTTATTTGGAATTTGAGTGGGAAAACAGCTTCAATCCGGTGGTGCAGAAGAGAATAGAGGAGTTGGTCCACAGTTTACAGTTTGAGCTGACCAAAGAAAAACTCTATGCCTGGAAGGCGCAGGGAGCAAGTGATTTGCTGAAAGGAATGTGGCTTGTAAACACCTATCAGTATCCTGACCTTGAATTGGAGCAACTCTCGAAGGAGATAGAGCAAATCTATTATGAGGTATGGATGGAGTTTAAACAAGATCTGCACCCTATGGATCAGATTAAGCTTTTAAACTCCGTTATTTTCAACAAACTAAAGTTTGGAGCTAATACTAAGAACTTTCATTCTCCGGGAAACTCCATGTTGAATGTAGTGCTGCAAACCAAAAAAGGCAATCCCATTTCATTGTGTGTTATTTACATGTTGGTGGCTCAGAAACTGGGTTTGCCGGTGTATGGGGTTAATCTTCCCAACCTATTTGTGATGACCTACAAGAAGGGAGATGTTCAATTCTACATCAATGCTTTCAATAGAGGTCTTATCTTCTCTAAAAAGGAAATCGATGAGTACCTCACGAATTTAAGATTGTCTCCAAATGACAGGTTCTACGAGCCATGCGAGAATATTGATATTGTTGCCCGCGTTTTGAGAAATCTCATCAATTCGCATGAGAAACTAGGCCATACAGAGAAAGTGGCAGAAGTAGAGGAGATGCTGAAGATTATTGAGGCCAAGAAAGATCAATAAGCAATTACCGTAACAAGGGGTGTTTCTTTAGGCTGAAAAAGCTTGTATAATGAGACACCTTCTCTTTTCTCAACAATCTTTCCTTCACCAAATTCTTGGTCGAGGTTTTTAGTAATAAGCTGTTCGGCAAAGGCAAGCTGAGTTCTTCCGTGTAGTTTATAAAGTGCTTCCTTGGCCGACCATACCTGTGTCAATTTACGGATGTCTTGCTCCACCCAAACCCTTTCGCTTGAATGAACAAACTTGTGAGCAATTTTCAGCACCTGATCGCGCTCATGTTCAATGTCGATGCCTATGGCACCTGTGAGGTTGATAGCTGCTGCGGCATAACCTTTCGCATGTGATATGGATAGCCCAATGCTTTCATCTCTCAAGTGAGGCTTGCCGAAATCATCCTTGTAAATTTCAAAATCGCCATAAGGTTCCAGTAGTACCTGAAGTGCACATCTGGCGGCTAATGATTCCATTCTGCGCGATTCAGCTTTTATTTCTGAGAGTGGTTCATCGTCTTTTACAGATGAGCCGAGCGTTTGAATCAGCTCATTCTCATTTTCTGAGATTTCCCAGATGGCAAAATGAATGTTTGGTTCAATTGAACCTTTTTTTATAATAGACATGTAGTTACTGAGAATTTGATCAAGTGCTGCTTAGTTTTGCAAAGCCTTTTCCAGAGTCAAAGATATGTCTAAAATTCAAGTCACTAAAGTAGATACCATTGCAGGACACCAAGACTGCGTTTATACCTTAGAAAAAGGACCTGAAGATCACACTTTTTTCTCTTCAGGGGGAGACGGAGTCATTGCTCAGTGGGATCTTACAAAACCTCAGGAAGGTAGGATGCTGGCTAAAGTGCCGAGTTCAGTATATGCGCTTTGTTATTATAAAGAGCGTAATGCTCTAATCGTGGGCCAGAACTTTGATGGAATTCATATCATCGATTTGGATAAACGAAAGGAGAAAGGTTCAATTAAGCTGGGCAATACTCAAATCTTCGACATCAAAGTAATCAACGATCGTATTTTCTGTGCTCTGGGAAATGGGGAAGTCCACATATTGGATATCACTTCTCTCGAAACCCTAAAGGTAATTGAAGGGTCGACTGAAAGCGCTAGGTGCATTGCTATTTCGGAGGTGAATAAAGAGTTTGCCGTAGGTTTCAGTGATAACCACATCAGAATTTATAACCTTCAGAATTTCAGCGAGAAAAAAGTAATTCCGGCCCATAAAATCTCTGTTTTCACTGTACAATATTCACCAGATCAACGTTACTTAATCAGTGGCAGTAGAGATGCTCACTTGAAAATTTGGGATGTTGGGTCGGATTATCAGCTTAAAGAATCCATCGTGGCGCATATGTATACAATTAACCACTTGGTTTTTAGCGCTGATGGCAAACATTTTGTAACTTGTAGCATGGATAAGTCCATTAAGGTCTGGGATGCCGAGACTTTCCATCTGCTTAAAGTCATCGACAAAGCAAGACACGCAGGTCACGGTACTTCAGTCAATAAAGTGCTTTGGGCCAACTTCAACAACCTATTATTGTCGGCAAGTGACGACCGGAGTATTTCAATCTGGGATATCAATTTTAATTTTTCTGAGGAATGAATATTACACCATTAGAAATTAGACAAAAGGAGTTTGAAAAAAACTTCAGAGGCTTCGACAAAGATGAGGTTAAAGCCTTTTTGAATTCGCTTTCCAATGAATGGGAAAGACTTAACGACTTGAATAAGGAGTTGAAGTATAAGCTTGAGGCTTCTCAGGAAGAGGTGAAAAAGCTTCGTGAAGTAGAGAATTCGCTATTTAAGACATTGAAGACGGCTGAAGATACTGGTGCCAACATGATAGAGCAGGCTACCAGAACAGCTGAGCTGCATATGCGCGAGACCGAAATGAAGGCCGATGCATTGATGAGTGAAGCCAAGTCTAGAGCCAAGTCTATCATAGAAGATGCTGAGGACAAAGCCGGTCAGATAGTGGAGGATATGGAAGACGAAATCCGTCAGTTGGAGCAGGTTTTCCGTAGCCTGGATGCCAACAAAACTTCTCTTATGTCGGATCTTAAGATGTTGGCTGAAGACATCATATCTAAACTTGGTCGTCATGAAGATTTTCCGGCAGACATTAAGCCTCATCTCAAGAAGGCTAAGGAATTAGCCAGAGAAGTCAATGAAAACAATACTCCGGTGGACGTGAATAAAATCATTGCCCACAATGAGA
>JABXIP010000392.1 GCA_013373005.1 Cytophagia bacterium
AAAAGAGTGGGTAAGCACAGCCATACGCAGCAAACCATCAATGAACTCATTGTTCACTTTGCTCAGGATAAAGGTCATGTAGTTCGTCTGAAAGGTGGAGATCCCTTCATTTTTGGAAGAGGTTATGAAGAGTTGGAACACGCTCGTCAGTTTGATATTCCTTGTGAGATTGTTCCGGGAATCAGCAGTGCGCATGCAGTGCCGGCACTTCAGCAAATACCGATGACTTCAAGAGGTTATAGCCAAAGCTATTGGGTAGTGACCGCCACTACCAAGGAAGGTGGACTTACTCCTGATATTGCTCTTGCGGCTCAGTCGACTGCCACTATTGTCATCTTAATGGGCACCAAAAAGCTTCATGAAATCTGTAATACTTTCCGACTCCATGGAAAGCAAGACACTCCCGTGGCTATCATTCAAAACGGAACTTTGGAGAATGAAAAGATGGTGATCGGCAACATCTCCAATATTGAGTTTGAGGCTTCGAAAGATAACATCTCCTCCCCTGCGGTAATTGTAGTGGGTGAAGTAGTGAAGTTGGGCAAGACTTACATCGAGGAATTCAGACACATTCAAGCAGTTTGAAATGGCCAATGAGCTTTATCCCATATTTCTCAAGGTTCACCAGTTTGAAACACTCATTGTTGGAGGTGGTGAAGTTGGACTAGAAAAGCTAAGCTTTCTCCTCAAAAGTAGTCCGCAGGCTAAAGTCACTTTGGTTGGAAAAGTGATCAAAAAAGAGATTAAAAATCTGGCCAACATCCACCCTTCGGTGACTTTTTATGAAAGGGCCTATTTCCCGGAAGACCTTACCGGAATGCAGCTCGCCCTGATTGCTACGGAAGATCACAAAACGAACATCGAAATTCAGCAGGAAGCCAAAAGCCGGGGCATATTTGTCAATGTGGCTGACACTCCTGAACTGTGCGACTTTTACCTGGGCAGTATTGTAACCAAAGGCGATTTGAAGATTGGCATTTCAACGAATGGCAAGTCACCCACCATTGCTAAAAGACTCAAGGAAACCCTCAATGAAGTACTTCCAGATGAAATTGATGAACTTTTGCAGCGGATGAGAGAGATTCGTGATGAATTAAAAGGTAACTTCGGTTACAAAGTAAAAAAGCTGAACCAACTAACTTCAAGCTTGGTTTCAAAAAAGTCCATCGACAACCAGAATACAAAATGAAGGAAATTACAGTAAAAGAATTGAAGGCATTGATTGACAGTGGTGCCGACTTCCAATTAATTGACGTACGCGAGCCGCACGAAGCAGAGATTGCTGAAATCGGTGCAGAGCTTATTCCATTAGGCACAGTGCCTGAAAACGTTGATAAATTCGCCAAAGACAAGCAAGTAGTGGTTCACTGCAGAAGTGGCGCCAGAAGTGGCAATGCCATCCAATGGCTAGAAGCTAACCATGGCTTCGACAACCTTTACAATCTTAAAGGCGGCATCCTTGCCTGGGCCGATGAGATTGACAACAGCGTACAGAAGTACTAAAACCCATCTTTCATAAGATTAGGTAGCGGTAAGGGGACTCTCCCCTGATCGCTAAAGCGACCTTTCCCCTCTCTCAGAAGAGAGGGGTGCCAACCTCTGGTTGACGGGGTAAGTCAGCAGAAGCAAAACCCTACCACCTAACCTTGGAGTAATAGATAGAGGCAAAAACTCTTCTTTATAATCCGCTCTGTATAACAGACAAAAGCTAGTTTCGACCCATTCATTATTCTTTGCTAAGAAGTCTTAGTTTGAATGTCATTCCTGCGCAGGCAGGAATCTCCATATTGATGAGGAGATTCTTCGCTCTACTGCGTTCCACTCTGAATGACGAAATAAAGTCTAGCACGTACCATTCCTCCTTTGTTAAAGGAGGTGGCCGGAGGCCGGAGGATTTTAAAGGCATTGATCTTCTAAGTACCTGCATAATATCTAATCACCCTGACCTCCTTTTCGAAAAAAGGGGAATGGACAATGCAAACACCCATTATTGGTCACCAATAAGGTTCTAGGGCAGTCAAAGGACTCTCCTCTGATCGCTAAAGCGATCTTTCCCCTCTCTCAAGAGAGAGGGGTGTCAACCTTTGGTTGACGGGTTGAGTCAGCAGAGGGGTCAAAACCTTGCATACCTCCTCTTCCTAAGAAAATCTCTTATCACCCCAAAGAGCACGAGGATCACCAAAGGACCAGCAAGATTCAAGGTTTGCCAATAGGTTCTTTCTTCCTGCAACTTCACTCTATTCAATGGCCTCAGAGTGATTTCTTTATTACGGGAAGTGATCAAACCATTTTCATCGGTAAGGTAAGCCAGTGCATTGAACATGAAGTCTTTATTGGCATAACGAACCTGTTCGCCTTCCTCACGGAATGGGTTCACCCCCAATTCATAAGGCTGCTTGTTCCTTAAATTCAACTCATTGCGGATAAAGTCCCCATCGGATAGAACAACCAATTTGGTGGGCACACTCTCTTCAAAGTAAGCTGCCTTGTTCACAGAGTCAGGTAACACACGGTTTTTGAAAAGAGAAGTGAATTTACCTTCCAGCAAATAACCAACAGCCCTTTTTCCGCTAGTAAACAAATTCGGATCAGGTTCATTAGCATAATCCTCTAGCGCCACCGGTGCCGGAGCCGGTAAAATACGGGTATACTCTGAGGTGAACATCAAAGGAATTTTCGTAACGCCATCGGCTTTTACTGTATCCATGGTGCTAAAGAAGCGCAGGTAAACTGCATCCAGGTTCTTAGCTATTGGATGATCAGTAAAATCATTGGCCGAAGCATAGAATGGCCATGGCAAATTGATGATTTCATCTTGCTCACCAACCACCACAGGATAGCGACCAAAATTCTGAATATCCTGAATGTAATTGGCATTGAGACGAATGCCGTAGCGGAAAAGCATATCATCCAGATTATGATTGATTGGAGTGGCCAAAGTGCCCATACCTGCCGCCTGAGACATATCCACCTGAAGTGACTCCATAAGGAAGACCACTTTACCTCCATGCATAATGTACTGATCGAGCACATATTTCTCCTGCCTGCTAAAGGCAGAGGTTGGCTTTGCAATAATCAACACCTCATAGTCTTTCGGATAAACCTCTTCACTCAGCCTTAACTCCTTCAAGTCGAAGTACTGAACCATCTCACTCATAAAGCCTACAATGTTCATCGAGTCGAGCTCATGATGCCCGCTAACCAGTCCGAGAGTTTTTCTATTCAATCCGGCCAGGCGTTGCATGCCTACGGCCATTTCAAACTCTATGTTCTGAATGGCCTCATTGATGGAAACATTGCCCTCACTTCCACCCTTAAAGAGTAGAATTCCCGCAGCTTTTTCACCATAGCGAATGATCACATAAGGGAAAATGATTTTCTGAACCTGCTTACCATCTTCTGTATCGAACACCCGGGTTGGCTCAAAGCCATTTTGCATCAAATAAGCAATGTTCTTATTCCTTGTTTCAGCATCATCGGCCGAGGTTGGGTCGGTGAAGAAGTAATTAATTGCACCCGGTTTATAGACATCGAACTCCTCAATGGTTTCCTTGATCGACCTTCTGAAACGCTCAAATCCGGCAGGTAAATCTCCCGCCAGCAAAACCTCAATAGTCATAGGCTCATCCAGCTGCCTGAGCAATGCTTTGGTAGCAGGTTTTAGGGTATATCTTTTGTCTTCAGTAAGATCGTATCGATAGAAGAAATTGGCTGCCAGAATATTGAAAACCAGCAGGGCCAGCATGCCCAAAAGCACGCGCTTGTACAGTCTTGACCTCACAGGTTTGAAGCTTAGCTTTCTGGAAATAATTTTCCAGTGCGTGATGATCAGAATAAAGATGATGGTGGAAAGGAAGAAAGTGACATCTCTGGTGTCGATCAAACCACGGCTGAGCGCATCGTAGTGAAAACTCAGACTTAAATCTTCAATGTAAATGGCAGAAGGACCACTCACTAAATCGGCCAGAGAACTGACTCCTGTATAAAGGAAGAAGCAGAGAAAAACTGCCAGAATAAACGATACGATCTGATTTTCGGTAAAAGCCGAAGCGGCTAAGCCAATGGCAGCAAAAACGCCACCCAATAGGATGAGGCCAATATAGGAACCTATAATTCCAGGTATATCCAGGTTACCCACCGGATTCCCCAATTGATAAACTGAGTAGAAATAAACCAGAGTCGGGATAACTGAGAGAATAACCAGCGTAAAGGCTGCAAAGTATTTACCCAGCACAATCTGCCACTCAGTCAAAGGCTTGGTGAGTAGTAGCTCGATGGTTCCTGCTCTTCTTTCTTCCGCCACCATACGCATGGTAATGGCCGGAATGAGAAACATCAACACAAATGGCCCCAGCGAGAACAAGCTTTCCATATCGGCAAAGCCATAATTGATAATGCTTGTTTCCGGGAACACCCACATGAGCAGGCCAATTCCGGTGAGGAAAACGCCAATCACCACATAGGCGATGAGCGAATTCAGGAACTGACGGATTTCTTTAGAATAGATTGCCCACATATCAGTTCGCCTGGGTTAACTGGTGAAAAATCTCTTCCAATTCCTGGGTATCCTGGCTCATGCTGAGAATCACCCAGTCTTCTTCCTTGGCCATTTTGAACAGCACCGAGCGCAGGTCTTTTCCGGCTTCGCTTGAGATGCTGAACTGGTTCGCTCCCTTCTCCTCCACCTGACCTAAGGCAGACAATTTCTTTACATCCACAGCCGATTCGAATTCCACCTTCAGCACTACGCGGTTGCCCATCAGGTTCTGCAGGGTATCATCGGCCACAATTTTTCCCTGATTGATGATCACCACCCTATC
>JABXIP010000191.1 GCA_013373005.1 Cytophagia bacterium
AAAGTACTTGTTCTTTCTGCCATAAACCGATTGCCTATGCTTACCTGGTCAGATGTTATCAAATTCGCCAATAATGGAAATCCCCAACCCGATAGAAGGGTTGAAAAGACAGATGCCGAATGGAAAGAGATACTCACTCCTGAGCAATTTCAGATTGCCCGCTTAAAGGGAACTGAAAGAGCCGGAACCGGAGAATTCTGTGAAAGGCATGAGCCAGGACTTTATGGCTGTGTTTGCTGTGGCACTCCCCTCTTCGATTCCAGGGTGAAGTTTGAATCGGGAACCGGCTGGCCGAGCTTCAATCAACCGGTGAAGGAAAATGCCATCAAGTATGAGAAAGACTCTAGCTATGGCATGATCCGCGTTGAGATTATGTGTAATACCTGCGATGCGCATCAAGGGCACGTTTTCCCAGACGGACCCGAACCTAGTGGTTTACGCTACTGTGTTAACTCAGCCTCGATGAAATTGCTTTCGACTGAACTCACTGAAGTTACCGCCATTGTTGGAGGAGGCTGCTTCTGGTGTACCGAAGCCGTTTTTCAAAGGATAACAGGCGTTAGTAAAGTAGAATCAGGATATGCAGGAGGAATGATTGCCAAACCCACATACAAGGAAGTGACCAGTGGCAGAACAGGTCATGCAGAGGTAATCCGAATCACGTACAACCCGAAAGAACTTACCTATGCCGACTTGCTGAGAATCTTCTTCTCTACACACGACCCAACCACACTGAACCGCCAGGGTTATGACACTGGTACTCAATACCGATCTATTATCATCACAGCAGATGAAGAGGAGAAAAAAATAGCTGAAGAAGTAAAAGCAGAAATGGCCGAATACTTCGATACTCCAATCGTGACTGAGATCACCGGACCAGCAGCTTTCTATGTGGCAGAAGACTATCATCAGAACTACTTTAATGACAATCAAGGACAGCCATACTGCCAGGCGGTCATTAGCCCTAAAGTGGCGAAGTTGAGAAGCATGTTTAAGGATAGGCTTAAGCAGGAAGCCTAAGAGTCGGAAGTCAGAAGACGGAGGACAGCAGAGGAAATCAGTTATAAGTTGATCAGAAAACAGGTGATTTCATGTAAGCGTCACTCAGAGCGTAAAGCGGTCGGCTATAAGCAAGACCGATTGTAGCGAAGAGTCTTCAGGCCATTTTATTAACTATTATTCATCGTGGGTTAGGGTATGAAGTCTGTATTCCCAATGATTATGATATCTCCGCTGAGATCATAATGCCCACAAAGAGTTTTTTTTTATTTATTACCTTTAAAATAGATTAACACATCACACGACTCCTATGCAAGACAAAATCTGGAATAAACTATTAGAGTTTGAGACAAGAGACTTGGCAAGTCGATACATGGATGACAGACATAATAGAAAAGCTTCTGCAAATCAAATTCTAGGAATCACATCCAATTTTATTCAAGGAAGAGAATACTTCAGAAATGCCAAGAGCGCATCAATTACTGTAAGACCTTTACTTCAATACTATGGTGTAACAGCACTTACAAGGGGACTAATATTGCTTACCAACCCAAAGCTTTCAGAGTCAGCGTTGAAACCTGCTCATGGGCTGGAGACCATTAACTGGCAAGAAGCTTTGGTTAAAAAGAATTTTGATCAGCTTCAAGTTCGTATAACTAATGGAACCTTCTATGAACTTTTAGAGGGAACAGCAAACAAATCATATTTCAGACATAACTCTAGTGGTGTTAACTATAAATTGCCTTTTGATATACCTAAGTTAAATTCTCAAATAAAGTTTATTGATCTAATTCAGACGTTACCGGATTTTAAAGAGGAGTTTGAAATTTGGTCACAGGTCAAACTAAATCACCTTTTACTAAAGTCAATAAAGACTAACGAGAAAAGTTACCAATTCAAAATCGAGCAGACCAAAGATTTTGATAGTTCGACTTCAAAAATTTTTCCTCAAAACGTTTTGTTAAATATTGACCCTGAAAATCAGTTGATAAATTCAAAACTTGGATTCATCCCTCAATTCTCGCAAAAATTCGCAGATCCATTTAATGCTAACATAGGCACTATTGCACTTACTAGACCAATAAGTGGGTCAATTTATTTAAACACAATTGCCCAATTCTATGTCTTATCCTATTTTCTCGGAATGCTTTCGAGATACTTTCCTTCAATCTGGATATCAATAGGTAGAACTGAAAAAGGAGACGCGATTTATCCATTAATTACCAAGATTATGGATTCAATAGATCTATATTTCCCATATGTTATAAATGAATATCTAATAGGACCATACCCATTTGAAATTCATTAGATTTTTGTTCCAAAACTCCATTTAATCACTTTTCTTTAACACCTCAAAACTTCTCACCAGCTCATTCCCTAAATCATCAACTAGTACCAATCGATGGTTGCCATTGTTGGGTTGGAGGGACATCACATGCTCATTTTGAGTATAGCCAAGGTATTCTCCATCCAGGTGCCAGTGCACTTTGGTGCTTCGGTTTTGATGAGTGGCTTCGAAGACAATCTTACCCAATTGACCATCCTGTTCTACCGGTAGGTAAAAAGAAGCGTTTGGCTCGGGATAAATCATTTCCATGGCCTTGAGTTGGGTGAATTGAGTCTCACAACCCGGCATAAAAAGAGGCGGTTCAGCATAGGTCGGATTCTTCATTTTGTAGTAATAGGCCAGTTTGGGTGGAAGTTCAAACCAACTTTTGGTTACCATTTCGCTCAGTGGAACACAACCAGCATTCACCTGGAATTTCTGGGAAGCATCCAGATGCACCAATGTATGGAAAGGCGATGCAGCAGTCCGTAAACCTACTTTAGGAATAAAGACAGTATCAATCTGGCTGGAATAGGGCGAAGCGAGATAGCCACTTTCTCTGTCCACAGCGGCAGTGACCATTTCTGCTCTAGGCATATTGAACCAGGTAGTTTCTGGCAACCTATCGAAGATATCGAACATAATAGGTGCTGCGGCCTTGATCCCCGTCAGTCCTGGACGGCCTTCCCCGTCAGCATTGCCCACCCAAACACCGACTACATATTCCGGGGTAATGCCAATAGCCCAGCCATCGCGATAACCGAAACTGGTCCCCGTTTTCCAGGCAATTTTGCTGGCACTGGAATACAACTTCCAAGCAGCATCTTCATTAGGCCTATAAACCTCCAGCATAGCCTCAAAGGCAAACCAAATGGAAGCGGCTGATAGGTGATCTGGAATGTCTTTCCCTTTTTTTGTTTCGTCATTCCCGTGATCCCGATAGCTATCGGGAGGGATCCCTCCATCGGCCTTAGAAGTCTGTAAGTCAGCAAACTCAAAATCTTCTTCCCTATACCTCTTTCGGTTAAAATGGCTTAATATCCTTGACATACCCGCATACATATTCGTCAGATCCCAGAGTGTACCTTCAGAACCGCCCAAAATCAGAGACAGCCCATAATGTCCGGCCGGACGATTCAGCGTAGTCATCCCCATATCCCTGAGCTTCTGATGGAATTTCGGATAGCCATACATCTTCAGCATTTCTACCGCAGGAATATTCAAGGAACGAGCAATGGCCATATCAGCATGAACGGCACCATCATAGGTTCTTGAAAAATTTTGTGGAGCGAAATCTCCGAAGAACATTGGCACATCAGGAATCAGAGTTTTTGGCAGAATCTGACCTTCATCCAAGAGACTTGCATAAAGAATGGGTTTTAACAAACTTCCCGTACTTCTCGGAGCCTGAATCACGTCCACATACTCCTGATGTTCAGCGCCTGCTCCTATCACATTACCGGCATAAGCCAGCACTTCATTCTTTTCAACATCCAGCACAATGGCCGAGGCATTGTGAATTCCTTCTGTCTTCAGTAATTGATGGTGCGCATTAAGAATATTCACTACATCGCGCTGAACATGAATATCCAAACCGGACTGTACCTGCTTGCCTTCCTGGCCTGAGCTAATCAGGAAATTAGTGTAGTGACTGGCCAGTTGCGGCAAATCCTGGGGTTTTCTGGGTAGTGGTTCAGAAAGGGCGAGTTCTAAGTCGGTGTTATCCATCCTACCCTCTTCGAAAAGCTTTTGGAGTAACCTATCCCTTTTGGACTTCAGCGGATCAACACTCTTACCAGGGTAAAGCATAGCTGGTTGGTTAGGCAAAACGGCCAGCAAGGCTGCTTCTGCCCAGGAGAGCTCAGAAGGACTTCTTTCAAAGTACCGCCAGGCTGCGGCATTGATTCCTACGGTATTACCACCGAAAGGGGCGTGTGAGGCGTACAGTCTCAGAATTTCTTCCTTGGAATATCTCAGCTCCAGTCGGGTGGACAGAACCATTTCAATCAACTTCTCAAAAACAGATCTATCCTTCCCTTTTCTATGCAACCGGATGACCTGCATGGAAAGCGTACTGCCGCCACTCACTACTCTTCCAGCCTGCACATTCTGTTTAATGGCCCGTCCAAAAGCCAGCGGATCAACTCCGGGGTGATGGTAGAATCTTTGGTCTTCAAAGGTTAACAAGGCAGTGACGTACTTTTGGGGAAGGGAATCCAGTTCAGGGAATCGCCATTGACCGTCATTGGCAATTCTGGCAGATAGCAACGCTCCGTTTCTATCGTTGACTACCGTAGCATAGGGATCATCGAACAGATTTTTCGGCAAACAGAAATAGTAGCCTACTCCCAGTATGAGCAGGGCTGCCATTAATGCTTTTCGATATTTCTTTATTCGTTTGATCACTGTTCGCTTTTTAGCCTCACCCCTAACCCCTCTCTATTCTTATGGATTAAGCAAGGTTTGGGATATAGATTTTTTCATATTTTCTATCATCTCTGATCAGGGCAAAGACTGTAGCAATGAGTTTTGCCCTGATTGCATTTATCACTGTCATTTTGTTCTTGCCCTCAG
>JABXIP010000202.1 GCA_013373005.1 Cytophagia bacterium
AGGCCCGAAGAAGAAGCCTTGACCAAAGTAATGCTAGATCAAACTTCAGCGGCAGCAACCACACTCAATGCTTTTCATGCTTCTGCCAAAAACAGATGGTCATATACACTTTTTGGATCTGCCCATCGACAGGTTGCCTATGATGCCAATGACGATAACTTCTCTGACTTACCCGAAACGAGGAGCTTAACCCTCAACCCAACCATTTTCTTTAATCCTTCAGAAACTGATGAATTCAGATTGGCACTGAATGGCACTTATGAAGATCGTTGGGGCGGAAACCTAGCTGCGGTAGAAAATCGTGAGCCAAGTGCTCAAAACTATCTGCAAGAGAATGAATCGAGAAGGATGTCGTACCAATTGAGCTACACCAAGACCTGGGATGAAAACAGAAGATTGACCATCAAGAATAGCTTGCTACACTTCGATCGGGGAATTCATCAATTCCAATATGGCTTTGATGGTGAACAAACCGCTACTTTCAGCGAAGCCACTTACTCTTTTGGTGAACCTAGAAACAGTTGGTTGGTTGGAATGAACATCTACTCTGACCAGTTCAAAGAAAGCCACAGCTCTAGCAATGACCGGAGCTATAACCAATTCACTGCGGGAGTTTTTGTGCAGCAAAATACGCAGATAACTGATTTATGGTCGCTGGAAACTGGCTTAAGGTTAGACCAGAGTAGAAACTACGGTCTGCAGACTTTACCAAGGCTTTCGGTGATGTACAAGGCACATCCGAAACTAACCCTTAGAATTGGAGGTGGACTTGGTTATAAACTGCCAACCATTTTTACAGAAGACACGGAAAGACTTTCCTTTCAAGGGCTGGAATCCTTCAACCTAAATAACCTGGATACCGAGCAATCTTACGGTGGAAACTTTGACATCAACTATAAAACGGCCATTGGCAATGAATGGACTTTCAGTGTAAACCAGCTTTTCTATTACACTCAGCTCAATAATCCGGTAGTGCTTACCGGCCATGTTGGTGGAGTGTACTCTTTCCAGAATGCCAACGGCAACTTGAACTCAAAAGGGCTTGAAACTAACCTGAAGCTTACCTATCAGGACTTTAAGCTATTTGTGAATTATGCTCTCATTGACACAGAGTTGGGCTATAATGCCAACCTGCAAAAACCACTGACAGCCAAGCACAGTATTGGTGCAGTGTTGGTTTATGAGGAGCATGAAAAATGGAGAATTGGACTGGAGAGCTACTACACTGGTAAGCAATTCAGAAGTGATTACACTGAAACTGACGATTACTGGCTAGTGGGCTTTATGGCCATGAGGAAGTTTGAGCACATCAGTCTGTACATCAACTTTGAGAACTTCTCTGACACCAGACAATCCCGGTTCGAAAACATCAACCTTTCCAACAGCATGAACCCGGAGGCATTAGAAGTTTGGGCTCCTATGGATGGATTTATTTTGAATGGGGGGATTATCTTGGAATTCTAGGTTAGTGGAACAGTTATCAGGGGTTAGAAAACATTTAGCCCGCGATTTAAATCGTGGGCTAAATGAATTTCGACAAAATATGATAGTGGTTTTAACCACTTCCTAATTATATCCGTTACTCGGAGAGAGACTCTGATTTAGAGTCTTTAACCCTAACTACTTCTTACTCTTCAGGCTCATGGACTCTGCCATTTTAATGGCCTCATAAGCATTGATGATTCCGCCTGAAACTGAAAGGCTGGAGAATTTAACTTCTTCTCCTGTTCCCGGCTGGTTTACCTTCACCTCCACACCACGAACAGACTTCATCAAAATATCTTTTACTTGCTCTGCTTTCAAATCAGGGAAATAAGAAAGCACCATGGCCGCAACGCCCGCTGTTACGGGAGAAGCCATACTTGTACCCTGTGCATCTTGATATTCATTGCCCGGAGCCAAAGAGTAAATGGCAACACCCGGAGCAAAAACATCGACCGATTTTTTACCATAGTTTGAGAATACACCTACATAGTTGCCTTCTGAGCCCCATGAAGAAGCACCAACTTCTACCCAGTTAGGCCAGTCTTTCTTTCTTCCAAATTTGTCGTTAGGGAAGTTGTTGGCCACGTCAGTATCTTCTGCAGAATTTCCTGCGGCATGTATCAATAGTACCCCTTTGCTTTCTGCATATTCAATGGCATCATAAACATATTGAGTATGTGGAGAATAGCCTTTACCAAAGCTCATGTTCACTACCTGCGCTCCATTGTCTACAGCATAGCGAATGGCATTGGCCACATCTTTATCTCTTTCGTCACCACTAGGCACAGCGCGAATGGCCATGATTTGCACATTGTTGGCCACACC
The DNA here is from genome assembly GCA_013373005.1 of Cytophagia bacterium. Taxonomy (GTDB): domain Bacteria; phylum Bacteroidota; class Bacteroidia; order Cytophagales; family Cyclobacteriaceae; genus Roseivirga. The sequence continues at coordinate 2,311 of JABXIP010000202.1, forward strand.
ATCAATTCCAATTCCGTTGCCTCTGGTTGCAGCTATAATGCCCGCTACATGTGTACCATGGAAATTATCAGTACCATGGCCGATGACATCATTGTTTCCGTATCCAATGTCATCCAGTCTGTTCGGGTCGTCACCTACAATTTCTCTGTTGTTCAGATCAAGGTTATAGCTATACTTAGCTTCCTCGTTGACCTGCTCCATGTCTAGCTGAATATAATAGATGAGAGTATCCAGCGAGAGCGATGGATCCGTCATATTATAAATCTGAGTAAGCATTTGCTTGCCTCTCAAAATCACCTCATCTGTAGAGCTTATTTTACTGATGTCTTCAGAGGTAACCTCATCATCTAACAGATAGGCTTCAAATAGTTTATTGTAACGAACCAGTTGGGCTTGAATATTCTCCATCATCATGGCCTGAGTGGTCGCCTCATTGTAGCTTTGCTCAAAAGACTCTTGAATCTTCTTCCAGTATTCATACTCATCCTTATCGGCCTTTTTCACATCAGATTCAGATACATCTTCATACTTGGCCTTTAATCTTTTGTATTCTCTGGTAATCTCTAGAGTCTCTTTGTCTACGTTACGACCATCTTTACCACCAATGAAATTCCAGCCGTGAACATCGTCTATGTATCCATTATTATCATCATCGATACCATTCCCCGGAATCTCATCTTCGTTGGTCCAGATTACATCTCGCAGGTCTTCATGCTCAATGTCAATTCCAGAATCGATTACGGCAACCAATACTTTTTTGCTTTGTCGGCCCTGAAGGTATTCATAGGCCTTTTCTGTGCTCACTCCATTTACTGAATCCTTCACAGGATCTAGGTTGAACCAGTTTTTTGGTGGAGGAGTATTTTGTGCATTTAATCCGAAAGCTGCCAGAAACAACAGCGCGAAAATCAACTTCTTCATATATCAATTATTCATTTTCCATTTCTACTTACAAATCAACTTTGACAAACTAAAGTCTCTGATCTATTGCTCGCTTTAAATTGCGGATAGATGTCTTAAAAAGTTTGTCAAAGGTTTTCAAACATACCAGTATTTGCGTTTTTCCCTACCCGGTTGGCAGGAAAAACCAATCCATTCATGGCAATAAACGTGCCTTCTTCCATAGTATTGAGCGCGCCTATGGCCACTCCAATATTAAATGCAGCATCAGAATTAGAGAATCTCTCGGGCCGATAAGCCCCGGTTAGTACAATGGTTTTGCCCGAAATATTGTTCAGAAACCGGGCGGTTTCAGGCATAGTGTCGGAACCATGAGTAATGAGAATCCTGTTGGCTCCGCTATCCTGAATGTAGTTTTTAAGATAGAACCTATCCTCATCGGTAATTTCCAAAGAATCCTTCTTTAGCAGACTCACTACTTCATATTCAAAGCCTGTGAAGGCATTTTCAAGCACTCGCTTCACCGCAGGCTCATCAATTTCAAAAGCATACCCTTTGTTGGTTTTGGGGTAGTCTTTATCAATAGTTCCTCCGGTTTGAATGATAAGAATTTTCACGCATGGAAGATAAGAAGAAAGTAGCTACTCAAGGTAACTCGCTAGTTGATCATATAGCTTTTGACCCTCGCTTGGTCTGGCTGCCTCCTTGACGATCATATTACCTTCTTTGTCTACGATGAGGTATCGCGGGATAGCCGACCAGCTTTCGTCATGAATCATACCCCAGATTTTCCAGTTGAGGTCTTGAGAAATCCTCATATTGACCCCCTTCAAACCATAGAAATTCACCATTTCCTTCCACTTATCCTCAACCTCATCTTTGTCTGATGAGATGTAAAGAATCTTAATAGGCTTGTCTTCTAAAAACTCATAGAGTCCCTCTTTATATTCAAACTCATCCTTACAAGGGCCACACCAGGTTGCCCACAGATCTACATAGAGAATTTCACCTTTGTATGGTTGCACTATCTCCTCCCAGGTGGTATACTTTTCCGCTCCTTCAATCATGATAATGTCATCGGGCATGGGCTCTTCCAGCTTGGTATGATAGGCACGAATTGGATCGATATATTCTTTCAGAATTGGATCATAGGGTGTTTCCGGATAACTGTACTTTAACTCCTGATAAGATTCCAACAGAACCTTTTCATACCTTTTTTGAAGTGCTGAGTAAAACAAATAGTATGACCACATTAGCTCTTGGTTTTCTCCCTTAAGTAGCTCCTTGATATTGTCAATCCGGTTTTGATGATAAATGCGCGTTCTCTCATCGGGAGTAAGAGTGGTGTCAGGCTCGTCTTCAATTCCCGCAACTCTAGGATAAAGGTTCATACGATCCTCAGTGAAGGTTCTGTAATAGTTACTTACCAAATAGTCAGGGTTATTAAAATCCGTTTCCTCAAACATTTTCAAGTAGAGCTCTTTCCATTCATCGTTATAGGGTGACTTTCGCTTAAGCTGCTCTTTGAAATAATAGTGCCTCCAGGTAGCAGCCGAAAAGACACTTTTCCAATGCAAATCAGATTCTGCCGCCAAGGCGTTGGCATAGTTTTCCGAAATCTGGCCTTTCTTTCTCAGCTCATCAATTTGAGCCAATTCCTTATCCTTCAAGCCCAACACCTGGTCATAAACTCGCTGAGCAACAGAATCCTTTTGATACTTTTCATCTTGCCCGCCAAAGGCATGGAAATAAGGAATACGCTCAAAGCTGTTCAGTAGTGTATTGGCTTCTGCATGATCGCCAGAAAAGGAGAGCTTAGAATAATCGTCAAAATCAATATTTACAGTATCTACATATCCGGGTTCAATCCAGGTTCTGACACTACCATTTGTCTTCGGGAAGCTAATCATTGCAAAACCACTCGTTTCATTACTAATGGTGGCAGTGAAATTTCCATTAGCATCAATCGGTACCTTTTGAGAATTAATGCGGTAAAAAAACTTTCCCTCAACCGGCAATTGAATACTGATTGAATCTAACTCGGTGTTTGTTACATGGCCTACTAGGGTGTATGGTCCTTTAACCTTAGAGCAGGAAACGGCAATAGCAAATACAAAGAAAATGAGAAGTAACCCTGGCTTGTGCATCATTTAATAGTTTTAGTTTATCCTTGAATCTATCAAATGAAAGCAAGGAATAAAAGCTATAACTATTTTTTTAGTACTTAAAGCATGGTAAAATGGTATCGCGCCTGGTGCGTTTCACTACTTTTCCGAAGTTGAGCGTAAGAGAAAATTCATGCGCTCCACCAGTTGAACCTGCCAATCGGGAGACGGTAAAATCGTAGCTATAGGCAAAGGAAAGGTCAGCATTCAATTCAAGCCCCACTAAAGCTATAATAGACTCATTCTTGAAAACCTTGTTCACACTCTGAATGGGTATTCCTCTATACCAACCTCCCAAAACCAAAGGTTGAAAATAGAGCTGAATTCCGGCATCGAACTGGTTATAGCCTCCTTGAGTTTTATAGTTGATGGCAAACGTAGCAGATCGCTCCTGAAACTGATAAGACACAGTTCTGAGCCTTCGGCCATTGGAGAACCTCAGCTTCCAACCGGCATGGATAGAATATTTTCTGGATAGCTTACTTTCCTGATCTATAAACGACTGACTCGGTTCGTTAATATGATGGGCAGAAAAGCCCACCCAAGCCATATTGGTATAAAGCAAAGCACCTGCAGAGGCACTCAAAAAATCTACCATAGCCCCCTTTTCAAATACCTCTCCGCTTGGCCCATAGACCTGACCATTGACAATATCAATCTGGTTACCGAATATGAGGTCTTCAAAGTTGAGGTCTTTTCTGAAATAAGAAAGCTGAACACCAGTGCGCAATACCACATCAGAAGATACCTGCATTTTATAGGAGTAGAGTGCTCCAACTTCCATCGATCTGAAGTCTAGAAAGCCTTCTCTATGCTCATTGAATATGACTCCCACACCGCTTTCAGCCGCCTTAGAGAAATAGTCGAGATAGGCAGAAGTGGTGGTAAAAGAATGAGAAAGCGAAGGCCACTGATTACGGTAGTTTACTCCAACACGACCTCTATCGGCCGAGCCTGTGAGGGCTGGGTTGAGGTACAAAGGTGAGGCATAAAATTGAGAAAACTGTGGGTCTTGTGCCTTAAGTTCTATCGAGTCAATTAGCGCTAAAAAGAAAGTAAATGCCAGCAAAAGTCTTTTCATGGGCGTGTCAGTTGATGAGTGCGAAAATGCCTTCCCTTTCAACACTCAAACCATTGAAGCTTAGGCCAATTATTTTGTATACATAGTTTCCGTTTTCGGCTTTTCGGCCCTTAATGGTACCGTCCCAGCCTTTAGTTTCAATATCTTCTGAGTTGAATATCACCTCTCCCCAGGTGTTATAAATAATGAGCTGAGCTTTGACAAGACCAAGCATTCTTGGCCTGAAGAAGTCATTATTACCATCTCCATTTGGCGTGAATGCATTAGGAATTATTATTCGGTAGCCTTCTGTTATTTCGAGCACCTTTATCTTCTCTGTCTGGCAACCTGTTCTGTCAGTGACTATCTGGCGTACAGTATAAGTTCCAGGCGCATCGTAGGTATGAATTGGGTCTATTTCATTAGAGTCGAAGCCATCTCCGAAATCCCAATGCCAATCGATTACTTCACCCTCGGAAAGGTCGAAGAAACTCACCGGATCATTGGCGGCTAAATCTCCCGTTCGGTCTATGGACTCTGCATTGTATTCGAAATCGGCCAGCCCTAGCTCAGGTACATCGATATCGATTGAGTTTTGTTGGTAGCAGCCTCGGTCGTCAAACACCTCAATGGTCAATCGGCCAGGCTCTGTTAATAGTACCTCACTATCAACGCTATTGCCGCGAGACCATTGGTACTGATAATTTCCTACACCACCCTTCACATTGGCCTTCACTAACAGACCAGCAATTCGGTTGTCGCAGTCTATGTAAGGTTCTGTGCTCAAACCAATTTGCAATGGTTCTGGCTGTAGTACGGTGTAAGTTCCCTGAACCTCACAATTGAACCTGTCTCTCACAGTCACCACATAAGTTCCGGGAAGCACATCTACAATCTCCGAGGTAGTTTCTCCATTCGACCAGCGGTAGGTATACGGCTCAGAGCCTCCACTCACAATTACATTGACTCTACCGCTGCGTGGGTCATTGCATCGTGTGGCGTCTTCAATGTAAGCATCAAGGGTGAGGTCTAGAGGCTCTACCACATTGAAGGTCTGCTGAATAGTACAACCCTTATCATCTGTCACCAGTACATTGTATTCTCCCGGTCCTAAGCCGGTTATGGTTTCGGTTGAAGCTCCTGTACTCCATCTGATAGAGACTGGACCAACTCCACCTTCTATATTGAGAGAAATGGAGCCATCATTGGCACCAATACAACTTATTTCCTGCATTTGAGGAGCTACCCTAAACAAGGCAGGTTCAGCTAAGAAGTAATTGCCTTGAACCTGACAACCATTAGCATCAGTAATCAATACTGAATAGTCTCCAGATGAAATGCCTAAAATGTTTTTGGTTGTTGCTCCGGAAGACCACTGATAAGAATAAGGTTCAACTCCACCCTTAATGCTAAGTTCAATAGAACCATTTCTATCGTCATAGCACTGACTTTCATTGACAAAAACATTGTCAATAGTCAGTTCCTCAGGTTCTTTGATGCTAAATATTCTCTCTTCAACGCAACCATTCTCATCCTTCACCCTAACGGTATAATCACCAACACCCAGGTTATCGATAGACGAAGTGGTTTCTCCAGTACTCCAAACAAACTGATATAGCCCTGTACCCCCTTCAACATCGATTACTATTCTACCATCATTATCGCCCATGCAACTCAGGTTAAGTTTTCCTTGGGCCGCGATGGTGATAGGCTTGGTAGGTTGATTGATGGTAGCTTGTGCTTGGACAACACAGCCGTTGGCATCGGTTACGGTAACCGTATAGTTCCCAGCAGTTAGGCTTGAAATGCTATTGGTTCTGGCTCCATTGCTCCACAAGTAAGTGTAAGGCGCAACTCCTCCTTGTGGGTTGGCCTTGATGAAACCGGAATTATCTCCATAGCACATCAAATCGCTGTAATCTGAAAGCTGAACGGAAAGCACTTCAGCAGGCTCAGAGATTACCACTGTAATTGAAGTACCACAGCTATTAGAGTCTGTAATGGTAGCTGAATAAACTCCAGCCACAACATCATAAAGGTCAGAGCTGGTTTCTCCATTATTCCAAAGAATATCATAGACACCACTGCCCCCTGTAATGTCCAGATAAATTTGTCCGGTAGACTCTCCTTTACAAAGCACATCGAATTTCTGAATGTCTACATTCAAGTCTTTGGAGTCGCCCACTTCAACGCTTCGGGTAATGGAACAGCCATTGGCATCAGTAAGCGTCAGGTTATATGTTCCGCCAGCAATATTCACTAAGTCCTTGCTAGTGCTTCCCGTAGACCATACATAGCTAAAAGGGGCTGTTCCTCCACTTGGTGTAACAGTTACTGCCCCATCAGTATCTCCTAAACAGGAGGAATTAGTTACTTCGAAGCTCAGATCTAACGCATCAGGCTCGCCTACGGTGTAGTTTTCTACAATCGTACAGCCATTACCATCTGTAATGGTTACAGAGTAATTGCCGGCAAATACATTCTTCAAATCTCTCTGGTTGGAACCATTGGACCATAAGTAGTTGTAAGGGCCCGTGCCTCCTGACACCACCAGAAGAATTTCTCCGGTTGGATATCCATTGCAGTAAGCGTCTTTAATTTTTGAGGTTGCGGCCAGCGGTGCAGTAGGTGCATCTACCAATATTTGAGTCACTTGCTGGCAGCCATTGGCATCAGTTACTGTTACTTCATAGGTGCCACCGGCTAGATTGGCTAAGTCTTTGGTCGAAGCTCCATTGTTCCACGAATAGGTGTATGGTAAAGTTCCTCCAGAAACTGTCAGGTTGATAGATCCATCATCTGCACCAAAGCAAGAAACTTCTTCAGCCAGATAATTGATGGTCAGAGGAAGTGGCTCATTCAAAGTCCAGTTGGCCCCGGCAACACAACCATTCGCATCTGTTACTGTTAAAACATAAGTACCGGGGCTCAAGCCTGAAAGATCTTCATTGGTGTCTCCATTATTCCATGCATAAGTATATGGCGCAGTTCCACCAGTAACAGTGATATCCAATTCACCATCATCGGCACCATTACACGAAATTGCCGAAACCACACCGCCAACCGATAGCACCTCTGGGCCAGAAACCGTATAGGTCTCTGTAACAGAACATCCGTTCTTGTCTGTAACAGTTACCTGATATGCACCTCTTTCCAGACCCAGAATGTCCTGGCTCGAAGAGCCATTGTTCCAACTGTAAGTATAGGGAGCTGTTCCTCCCGCTACGGTCAAATCAATTCCTCCTTGATTATCACCAAAACACTGTTCATCGGTTATTACGGTGCTGAGAGAAAGTGCCGCTGCGGGTTCATCTACCACAAAGGTTTGAGTCAATGAACAGCCATTACCATCGGTAACCGTAAGGTCGTAGCTGCCTCCGGCAAGGGCCGAAATATTTTTAGTACTTGCTCCATTGCTCCATGAATAAGCATACGGAAGAGTACCGCCCAAAACAGTAATGGCAATAGCTCCGTTTCCGGCTCCAAAACAATCGACATCGGTAATAGAGGAAGCAAATGATAAAGCCGTTGGCTGCGTTACCATATAGTTTCTAGCAATGCTACATCCATTAGCATCGGTGATGACAACAGAATAATTACCGGGAGCCAGATTAGTGAGGTCTTCGGAGGTTTCGCCATTACTCCACGCGAAATTATATGGCAAAGTTCCTCCGCTGACCTCAACATCTATAGATCCATTATCTGCACCATTGCAGGTGATATTTGTTACAGTTCCTGTAGAAACCAATGCAGTTGGACCGGAAACAGTAAAGTCTGTTAGTACCGAACAGCCATTGGCGTCTGTCACTTCTACCTGATAGGTTCCTTGACCCAAGCCGCTTACGTCTTTGGCACTAGATCCATAATCCCACGCATAAGTATAAGGACCGGTGCCTCCCGAAACGGTGAGCGCAATAGCTCCTTGAGTATCTCCAAAACACTGCTCGTCTGTTACAACCCCTGAAACGGAAAGCGCTGCAACCGGCTCATTAACAGTGTAATTCGAAGTAGTTATACAACCATTGCTGTCAGTAATGGTTACAGAATAATTCCCACCAGAAAGACCTGAAATGTCCTGAGTAGTTGCACCGTTGGACCAAGCATAGGAATATGGAGCAATACCTCCGCTCACTGTTATGTCAATCGCACCATTGTTCGCACCAAAACAGTCCACGTCTGTAATAGTCTGACCGACAAAAATCGTCAAAGGTTGAGTAATAGTCCAGCTGCCAGATCTGGTACAGCCGCTGGCATCGGTAACGGTAAGTGAATAAGTTCCAGGAGACAAATTTGATAGGTCTTCTGTTGTCTGAGCCGTATTCCATAAGTAGGTGTAAGGTCCTGTGCCACCACTAACCGTTACATCAAGGGCACCATTGGCTGCCCCATTACAATCTACCTGAGTGGCAGCTGCCGACAGCTGAAGTTGGGTTGGCCCACCAACAGTAAAGTTTGTCGTTACGGAACAGCCATTATTATCAGTAACGGTTACTTGATAGGCCCCTTGGCCAATACCGGAAACGTCTTGAGTAGTTGGACCATGATTCCAAGTATAGGTATATGGTGCCGAACCCCCAGAAACTGTTAGATCAACGGCACCCTGAGAATCACCAAGACAGTTTTCATCCGTTACTGTTCCGGAAACTGAAAGAGCTGAAGCAGGTTCAGAGACGGTATAATTCCTATTAGTTACACAACCATTTCCATCAGTAATTGTAACAGAGTAGTTTCCTCCTGACAGATTGTAAATGTCTTGCGTAGTTTCAGCATTCGACCATACATAGGTATATGGAGCAACACCTCCGGATACAGATAAATCTATATATCCATCCCCATCTCCAAAACAGCTAACATCCTGAATATTGTCTGCCACATTAAGCGCCAGCGGCTCGGTGATGGTAAAGCTTCTCACTAAGCTACAGCCCGATGCATCTGAGACGGTTACCTGATAGTTCCCCGCAGTAATATTGATTAAGTCTTCCGTACTGGCTCCATTGCTCCAGGTGAAGGTATAAGGCAAAGTTCCTCCGGAAACAGTCATATCAATGGCTCCAGTAGCCTCTCCATTACAAAGAATATTGGTTTGAGTGCCCGAAGCTAGCATGGCTGTGGGCATGGCAATGGTATAGTCCTCTTGAATGAAACAGCCATTGGCATCGGTAATGGTTACCTGATAG